>CAKXBD010000008.1 GCA_934871445.1 uncultured bacterium
GCCCTGTACGGTGCAGCTGGACGGGGAGTTGTACGACGGATTGGAGTTTGACGCGCGAATTGAGCACGGTTTGAAAATGTACCGCTGACGCGCGGAGGCAAGGAGAAAGGATAGGGAATGTTAGGCGGAATTTACAAAAAAATATTGGACAGAATGCCCGCGGGGATATTCGTGTTCGACGACAGACTGCGCGTGCGGTTTACGAACGCCGCTTTCCGCCGCTGTTTTTCCGACCGTGCGAAGGGAAAGGGCAGCTTGAAGGAAGCGCTCGGCTGCGGCGAGGAAGCGAAAGCCTGCGGCGAAGGCGCCTCGTGCGTATATTGCGCGTTTCGGAACGTCATGCAGGCGGCGGTCAAAGACCGGGCGGAAAAGTCGGATACCGTTTCCGCCGACGTCCGCCGCGCGGACAGGACGGATAAAATCACCGTTCGCATCCGCATTTTGCCCGTGGACGATAAAGGGAAACTCTTTTTGGGGCTTACGGACGGCACCTATCAGACGGAGCTCGCGCGGGAAATGCTGTCCGCGCGGCGGATTCAGCAGCGGCTTCTTCCCGCGGGAAAGAGCGCGGGCGGAATCTCCTATGCCTATCTGTATATCCCCTGTCTGGAAATCGGCGGCGACCTGCCCGACGTGTACGAGCTGAACGGCCAGACCTACGGAATACTGTCCGACGTTTCGGGAAAGGGAATTTCCGCGGGAATGTTATCCGCGTTCGTGAAGGCGGGCTTTGACCGCAAGCAGGTTTCCCTTGCGGACGCGCTCTGCCTGCTGAGCGGAAAATTCAAGGAACTCAATCTCGACGAACGGTCGTATATCACGGTGGCGGCGGTGAGAATCGACGAAAGGGAGAAAAAAATCCGCTATGCGGCGGCGGGACACAACGCGCCCATTCTCTTGAAGAACGGCCCGGGAATCAACGAAATAGAATCTCCCGCGCCGCCCATTTCCAATTGGATTCCCGATTTTGTCTATGCGGAGCGGGAAATTCCCTTTGAAAAGGGAGACGTTTTGGTTTTGCTCACGGACGGGGTCACGGAATGCGCCAATTCCGCGGGGGATTTGTTCGGCATAGAACGCGCGGAGAGCGTGCTTCTTCAATCGCACGGCGCGGAAGATTTTATCGCGAAGTTAAAGACGGCGCTCACGGTATTTTCGGGCGGAACTTTTACCGACGACATCACGGCGATCGCTTTCGATTTGTAAAATTTTGAAACTTTGCGGCGAGGAGAAAGGTACTTTTAGCTGCTGGAAGGAGAAAATCTATTAAGGAGAACCGAAACAGAATGAAAAAAATCGCTTTGGCAGCCTGTATCATATTCTCTGTTTTAACCTTTATCGGGATAGGGTATGCCATTTGGAAAGGAAAAAACGCGGGATATGCCGTCATTCCCATGGCGATTTTTATCGCATGCCTGGCATTTTATCGCTCAAAGGATAAAAAATAAGACAGGGTACGCAAGGCGCGCACTCTGTCTGTTTTTTTGTGTCGGTTTTTCAGCCGAGCTTCGGAAAGAAGTTGCGGACGGGGCGCAGGGGATACAGCGCTCCCACCAAAAGCGCGGAGCCGAACAGCGCGACCGAGCCTTGCAGGACGTTGCTCACGATTCCCGCAGCGGCGCCCAATCCGAGCCCGAGACAGACAGCCTCGTAGAAGAAGTACCCGCCCACCATGACGGCTTCGGCGGCGATTGCGGAGAGGAGACGGGGGAGCACGTCGAACTTTTCCTTTTTGATAAATTTTTTGAACAGTTTGGCGATAAAATAAGCGAGGACAGCCATGGCGGCTTTGATGACGAGGGTCGCGGGTGCATAAATTGCGCCGTCGAGCGCGATGTCCGCCAAAGCGCAGCCCAAGCCTGCGGCAACGGCGCCATAAGCGGGACCGAGGAACCAGCCCGAAAGGAGGACGAAAGCATCTCCGAGGTTGAAATATCCGCCCGAGGGTTGGGGGATTTTTACGATGACGGTCGCGACGAAGCAAAGCGCCGCAAATACGCCCGTAAAGGAGATGTGTTTGGCTGTGCTGCCCGCCCGTTTTTTCTTTTCGGAAGCGGGAACGCCGTTGTTTTGTGCGGTCATTTTTCAAAACTCCTTTTTCGTTTTTGTAAGCGAAATGTTTATTTGCGATACATTATATTCCGAATGTGAGAATTTGTCAAATAAAGGGGCAAAATCGGCGAAAAAAAAGTGATTTGACAAATTTATTACTCGATTTGTGAAAAAGTTACAAAGAAGAAAGGGAACGTTTTTTCTCTTTCAGCCGTTTGCTTTTCGCGCTCGATTTTGATATAATATAGACGTGAATCGAAATCGGGGAATAAGAAAATTATCGAAAAAGACGGCGAAAACGAAAGAATAAGAGGTTTTGATTTCATGAAACGCAAGCGTGACGAACTCTATAACGGATTTCTGCGCCCCGTATCGGGCGGCGTTTCTTTTCGGCGCGGAAAGGATTTTCGCATAGGTTTTTCAAAGGGGAATTTTAACCCTTTCTTTTTCGATACGGTTTTGTAAACGAAGTGCAGGCCGCACCGTTGCGGTGGCTGTGCTTTTTTCATTTTTGAAAAGCGTGTAAAAGAAAATAGAGGATAAATGAGTTTTCGGCTCGTTTTTTGAAAAAATATTGACGGGAGGTCAGATAGAAATATGGCGAAAGCGGCTATTTTAATGGGCAGTAAATCGGATTTCGACGTCGTAAAGCCCGCGGCGGCGGTTTTGAAGAGATTCGGGGTAGAGACGGAGGTGAGAGTCATTTCCGCGCACCGTACCCCCGAGGAGGCGCATGAGTTTGCATCTTCCGCGCGGAAGAACGGCGTTGAAGTAATCATCTGCGCGGCGGGAAAAGCGGCTCACCTCGGCGGAGTCATCGCCGCGTCGACGACGCTTCCCGTGATAGGGCTTCCCGTCAAGACGGACATGATGGGCGGGCTGGACAGTCTTTTGTCGATCGTGCAGATGCCTTCGGGGATTCCCGTGGCGACGGTGGGCGTCAACGGCGGGGAGAACGCGGGGCTTTTGGCGTTGCAGATTTTAGGAATCAAATATCCCGAAATCGCGGAGAAGCTGAAAGATTATAAGGCGGAAATGCGCGAAAAGATCAACGCCGACGACAAAGCGTTGCAGGAAATGCTTTAACTTTAACGATCGGAAAAAATCAAGCAGATTAAGGAGATAGAAAAATGGAAAAGAAAGAACAGATGTATGAAGGAAAAGCGAAAAAAGTATTCGCCACCGACAATCCCGATTTGGTCATCGTCGATTATAAGGACGACGCTACGGCGTTCAACGGTCTGAAAAAGGGCACGATTGCGGGCAAAGGCGTCATCAATAACAAGATGAGCAACATGATGTTCCGTTTAATGGAGAAGAAGGGGATTCCCACCCATTACGTGGAGGAAATTTCCGATCGGGAAACGATCGTGAAGAAGGTGCAGATCGTACCTTTGGAGGTGATTATCCGCAATACGGCCGCAGGCAGCATGTCCAAGCGTTTGGGGATTCCCGAGGGCACGAAACTCGCTTGTCCCGTGCTCGAATTCAGCTATAAGAACGACGATCTGGGCGACCCCATGATCAACGATTATCACGCGCTCGCCATGGAGCTCGCGACGAAAGAAGAAATCGAGACGATCAAAAACATGGCGTTTGCCATCAACGACATCATGATCGAGTTCTTCAAGAAAATGAATATCAATCTCATCGACTTCAAGTTGGAATTCGGCCGTTATCACGGCGAGATCGTCCTCGCGGACGAAATCTCGCCCGATACCTGCCGTTTTTGGGACATGACGACGGGCGAGAAGTTGGATAAGGACAGATTCCGCCGCGACATGGGCGGCGTTGAGGACGCTTATAAGGAAGTATTCAAACGGCTGTCCGAAGCTGAATGATACGGTAATTTAACAGTCCGTGCCTCTTTACTTCGGTGGTAAAGGGGCCTTTGCCGTTTTTGTCCCGTCATCGTTTTAAGGAAAATCGGCAGTTTTTTCAAAGGAAACATAGAACATTATGTATTTGAGAGACATAAAACCCATGTTTGACAGCATGCACGAGGAATGCGGCGTATTCGGAATATATTCCCCCGAGACGCGCGACGTGGGAAATACCGTATATTACGGGCTGTACGCCTTGCAGCACCGCGGTCAGGAGAGCTGCGGAATCGCCGTAGCTTACGCGAATAAAATCGAGTATCATAAAGGCATGGGGCTGATCCCCGAAGTATTTTCGGGTGACGCGCTGTCGTCCCTTCCCGAAGGGGACATCGCCATCGGCCACGTGCGCTATTCGACGACGGGGGCGAGCCTTGCGGTCAATGCGCAGCCCATCGTGTTTACGGGAAAGTGCGGCAAAATGGCGGTGGCGCATAACGGCAACCTCACCAATGCCGACCGCCTGCGGGCCGAGCTCATCGCCGATAACGCGGTTTTTCAGACGACCGTGGATTCGGAAGCGATAGCCATGCTCATCAATAAGTTTTCCGACGGGGACATCGTGCGTGGCGTGTTGAAGGCCTGCGAATGTTTCAAGGGCTCATACGCGATCGTGGTCATGACGACGGATAAGCTCATCGCGGTGCGCGATCCTTACGGAATCCGTCCTTTGTGCGTCGGGAAAAATATGGACGAAATCGTAGTCGCTTCCGAGAGCTGCGCGCTGGACGCCGTGGGCGCGAATTTTCTCAGGGATATAGAACCGGGCGAAGTGCTGGTGATAGACAGTACGGGAATGCACTCGCACCGCATAGAAGGCAGGCGTAAGCCTGCGGCGTGTATTTTCGAATACGTGTATTTTTCCCGCCCCGACAGTATTCTCGACGGTTGCAGCGTGTACGAAACCCGCATGGCCGCGGGAAAAATTTTAGCGGAAAACTATCCCGTGGAAGCAGACATCGTTTCGGGAGTACCCGATTCCGCCATCGTCGCGGCGAGGGGCTATTCTCAGGTTTCGGGAATCCCGTACGTGGAGGCGCTGGAAAAGAACCGCTATGTAGGCAGGACGTTCATTCAGCCCGACCAAAAAATGCGGGAGGACAGCGTCAGCGTAAAGATGAACCCTCTGCGGGCAAACATTCAGGGAAAGAGATTGGTACTCATCGACGATTCCATCGTTCGGGGAACGACGTCGCGGCGCATCGTGCGCATGCTCAAAGAAGCTGGCGCAAAAGAGGTGCATTTGCGCATCTGTTCCCCCGTCATCAGGCACCCCTGTCACCTCGGAATCGATATGCAGTCGTATAATCAGCTCATCGGCGCCAATAAGACGGAAAAGGAAATCTGCGAATATATCGGCGCGGATTCTTTGAAATATCTGACGATAGACCAGCTCACGAAGAGCTGCAAAGCGGCAAAAATCGGCTTTTGTCTCGGCTGTTTTGACGGAAAGTATCCGTACAATCCCGAGTGCGACGAGTCCGGAAAATTCAAATTCGAGTAAATTACGGAAGTAAAGAGGAGTAAATAAGGTTATGGCAATATCCTATAAAGACAGCGGCGTAGACGTGACGCGCGGCTACAAAGCAGTGGAACTCATGAAAAAATATGTCAAGACCACATACGACGACAATGTTTTGGGCGACATCGGCTCGTTCGGCGGTTTCTATTCGATCGCGGGCGAGAAAATGGAGGAACCCGTTCTGGTGGCGGGCACGGACGGCGTGGGAACGAAGCTCAGATACGCCATGCTGCTCGGCAAGCACGACACCATCGGGATCGACGCGGTTGCGATGTGCGTAAACGATATCGTGTGCCAAGGCGCGAAACCTCTTTTCTTTCTCGATTATTACGCCTGCGGAAGACTGTACCCCGAGGCGGAAGCCGAGGTCGTCAAAGGCATCGCGGCGGGCTGCCGCATGGCGGGGTGTGCGCTCATCGGCGGGGAGACGGCGGAAATGCCCGGCTTCTATCCCGACGGCGAATACGACCTCGCGGGATTTGCGGTCGGTATCGTCGATAAAAAGAAAGTGATCAACGGCAAAGATATCGCGGCGGGGGACGTTCTTCTCGGCATCAAGTCCAGCGGAATCCATTCCAACGGCTATTCTCTGGTGAGAAAGCTGTTCGGGGATTCGGATAAAGCGGAAATGGAAAAATACGACGACCGTCTCGGCGGAACGCTCGCCGAAGTCCTGCTGACGCCGACGAAAATTTACGTCAGGAGTATTCTTTCGCTGATAGAAAAGGTTCCCGTAAAGGGAATCGCGCATATCACGGGCGGCGGGTTTATTGAAAACATTCCGCGCATTTTCCCCGAGGGAATCGGCTGTGAAATCGATAAACATTCGTATGAAGTGCCCGCGGTGTTCCGCGTCATGCAGGAAAAGGCGGGAATTTCCGACGAACAGATTTATAATACCTTTAACATGGGCATCGGAATGGTGGTGTGCGTATCTCCCGAAAACGCCGCGGCGGCGAAAAAATCTCTCGAAGAGAGCGGCGAGGAAGTCGTCCTGCTCGGAAAGACCGTTTCGGGCAAGGGCGTGACGCTGAAATGAAAAGGATCGCGGTATTCGCTTCGGGCGGCGGCACGGATTTTCAGTCGATTATCGACGCCAACGAGCGTGAAAAATTTTGTGAAATCAAATACCTGATTGCCTCCAAGGCGGGTATCGGAGCGATTGCCCGTGCAGAAAAGGCGGGGATAGAGACGGCGGTATTTTCCAAGTCGGATTATCCCTCTTTGGAGGAGCTCTATAAAAAGCTGACGGAGCTGTTGCAGAGCGGCGGAGTAGACTATATCGTCCTCGCGGGCTGGCTGAAAATCATTCCCGCGGACTTTTTGGACGCCTTCAAGGACAGGGTCATCAATATTCATCCGTCGTTGATTCCCGGCTTTTGCGGCAAGGGCTTTTACGGACTCAAAGTGCACGAAGCGGCGATAGAGTACGGAGTTAAGGTCAGCGGCGCCACGGTGCATTTTGTGGAGGCGGACGTAGACGCGGGCGCGATCATCATGCAGCGCGCGGTTCCCGTCGAGGACGAAGACACGCCCGAAGCGTTGCAGACGCGTATCCTCAAAATCGAGCATGAGATTTTACCGCTCTGCGTAAAATTATTATGCGAAGGCAAAATCGAAAAAACGGGACGTAAAGTCCGCATCCTCGATGAAATGCCGATAAATATAAAGTGAGAAATTCTGTTCAATAAAGGAAAGGGAATGGATAAGGAGAAATGCGGATGGTATATCCGCGAAAAGCGGGAAGCGCTCGGACTGACAAGGGAAGATCTCGCGAAAAAATTAAACGTCAGCGCGTACGACGTAGATTGCTGGGAAGCGGGTTTTTTCCCTTCGGCGGAATTTTTGCTGCCGCTTTCCGACGCCTTGCAAATCGACGTCGAGGAGCTTCTGTCGGGCGAGGATCTTGCGGAGAAAACCTCCGCCGCGCCCGTTTCCCCGTCCTCCGTTTCCGAGCCGTCATTTCATGCGCCGTCCGAGGTTAAACGTTCGTGGGGTTCCAAAACGGTTTCCGCCGTTTCGTCTGATTCGGAACGTTCTTCGGCTTCCGAAACAACTTCCGACGCTTCACCCGATAGCGAACGCCCGTCGGCTTCCGAAGCAACTTCCGACGCTTCACCCGATAGCGAACGCCCGTCGGCTTCCGAAGCAATTTCCGACGCTTCACCCGATAGCGAATGTCCATCGGCACCCGAATTGTCCGCCCCTCCCGTATCTCCTTCGCCCCCGCTTTCCGAAGTTCCCTCGGTTTTCTCCCCGCCCGTTTCGCCGTCGTCCGCCTCTCCTGCCGAAAAGAGCTATTACGAAGAATTGCGGGAGAAGATGAACGATACGGATTGGGAAAACGTCGAAGTTCCGCCGTCGGGAGAAAACGGCTTTTCACACGGGGAGCGACGGTTCGGAAAAATCCTTTGTATCTGTTTTATCGTTGTCGTCCTGATCATTCAATTAACGCGTCTTTTCGGGTATCTCAACAGAGACAGGGAATTGACGCTCGAAAACTATCGGGAATACATAGAAATTTCGGTATATGCGACGGACGGAGCTGCGTCGGGAGGCGCATTCGTTTCCAACCCCGACGAATATGCGGTAAGAATAACGGCGAAAGAGGACATCGGAGAATTTTCCGTCGCGATAGAAGTGACTTTTAGTAATATTTTATATGGAGAGATAGTCCGCACGGTAAACATCGACGGAGAATCCTTATCGGAGGGAAACACTGCGGAAGAAACGCTCTCGTTCGATACGGTTGTCATGAAAACGGTGCATAAAGTCATATCCGTGGAGGGAAAATTGCCGTGAATAAGGGAAGAAAAGACAGAAATATGATAATATTGCTGTGCATAACGGCCGTTGTTGGTGCGACGAACATTCTCATTAACGGAAACTTTGGGTTTTTGTTTCCGTATCTGTTGCTCATGGCGATTTCCATTCCGACGCTGTATTTCAATTATTCTCTCTGTAAGTGGGAAAATAAATGGCATTCCTGCTGGAACGAGCGTACTCCCTGCGACGGAGAACCGAGCTCCTATCGCTTGACAATGGGTAAAGTCGGCGAATGGGCGGCGTTTATAATAGGATTGATATTGGCTTTGATTCCTGCGATATAAAGTTTGAGAAAAAGGAGAAAACATGAACGTTTTAGTTATCGGCAACGGCGGCAGAGAGCATGCCGTCATACAGGCGCTGAGAAAATCGCCGAAAGTAGATAAGATTTACGCGATGAAGGGCAACGCGGGGATAGGCGAGCTTGCCGAACTCGTAGACGTAGACTATTGCGATGCGAAGGCGGTGGGCGATTGGCTGGACGCGCATAAAGACGTCGGATATACCGTAGTCACGCCCGACGATCCTTTGGCGCTCGGCGTCGTGGACGAGTTGGAACGCCGCGGTCATCGCGCGTTCGGCCCGAACCGCCGCGCGGCGATGATTGAGGCGAGCAAGGCTTTTTCCAAAGAGCTCATGAAAAAATACGGGATTCCGACGGCGAAATACGAAATTTTCGACGAATACGAAACGGCGCTCGGCTATATCCGAAACGGCGCGTTTCCCGTCGTCCTCAAAGCGGACGGGCTGGCGCTGGGCAAGGGCGTCCTTATCTGCCGCGATTTGGAGGAAGCGGAGGAGGGATTAAAGGAAATCATGCTGGACAAGAAGTTCGGTGCGGCGGGGAATAAAGTCGTCGTCGAAGAATTTCTGGAAGGCCCCGAAGTTTCCGTGCTCGCGTTTACGGACGGAAAGACGATTGTTCCCATGGTGACGAGCTGCGACCATAAACGCGCGCTGGATAACGACGAGGGGCTGAATACGGGCGGCATGGGCACGTTTTCCCCCGCGCCCTTCTATGGGGAGAAGACGGAACGGGAGACCATGGAAAAGATCATGCTTCCCACAATCGCCGCGATGAACGCGGAGGGAAGGACGTTCAAAGGCGTGCTGTATTTCGGGCTCATGAAGACGAAGGACGGAATGAAGGTCATCGAGTATAATTCCCGTTTCGGAGACCCCGAAACGCAGGTCGTCCTGCCCATGTTAAAGACGGATCTCATGGAAATTTTCGAAGCGGTGACGGACGGACGCCTTTCGGAAATCAAAGTGGAATGGGAGCGGGGCGCATGCGTGTGCGTGGTGCTTGCGAGCGGCGGCTATCCTCTGAAATACGAAAAGGGCAAGGAAATCACTATCGGAGCGCTGGACGGCGACGTCATACTTTGTCATGCGGGCACGAAGAGGAAGGACAGAAAGCTGGTGACGGACGGCGGGCGCGTGCTCGGGGTATGCGCGAAGGGCGCGACGATAGAGGAAGCGCGGCAAAAGGCGTATAGAAACGTCGAGAGGATTCATTTCGAGGGCATGTATTACAGAAAGGACATCGGAATCAAATATCGGGACATCCCCGCCGAATAATAAGGAGACGTATGATTTACAGAATTTTTGTAGAGAAGAAGGACAACGTACAGGCGAAGAAGGAAGCGGCGGACATCAAGACTCTGCTGAATATCGATACGGAGGATTTCCGTTTGATTTTGAGATACGACGTGGAGGGATTGAGCGAGGCGGAGCTCTCCGCGGCGCTCGGCACGGTCTTTTCCGAACCTCCCGTGGATAACGTATACTTGGAAACCATGGAAATTCCCGAAGGCTATAAAGTATTTGCCGTCAGTTTTCTGACGGGGCAGTACGACCAGCGCGCGGACAGCGCGGCGCAGTGCGTGCAGCTTCTCACGAAAAAGTCGCGTCCCCTCGTCAAATGCGCGAAGGTGTACGCGGTGAAAGGAGTCACGGACGAACAGCTTTCCGCCATAAAAAAGCACCTCATCAACCCCGTGGAGAGCGAGGAGGTAGGTTTGGAAAAGCCCGCGACGCTCAGGCGCGAAACGCTGGAAAGCGCGGACGTCAAAGACGTGGAGGGCTTTATCGGCTGGACGGACGAGGAAATTGCCGCCTATCATAAAAAAATCGGCTTTGCGATGAGCACGGAGGACCTCGCTTTCGTGCGCGATTATTTCAAGGACGAGGGCAGAAATCCGACGGAGACGGAGCTCAAAGTCATCGATACGTATTGGTCGGATCACTGCCGCCATACCACGTTTGCGACGGAGCTGAAAAACATCAAAATCACCTCGGAAAACCGTTCGGTGGAGAAGGCGTATCATCTCTATCGCGATTTGTACGAGGAAATCAACGGTTCCCGCCCCGATAAATATCCCTGCCTGATGGACCTTGCGACGATTGCTGCAAAGAAGCTGAAAAAGGACGGAAAGCTTGACAACCTCGACGTTTCGGACGAAATCAACGCCTGCTCTATCTGTATCGACGCGGAAATCGACGGAAAAACGGAAAAATATCTCGTCATGTTCAAGAACGAGACGCATAACCATCCCACGGAAATCGAGCCGTTCGGCGGCGCGGCGACCTGTCTCGGCGGCGCCATCCGCGACCCGCTCAGCGGTCGCACGTACGTCTATCAGGCGATGCGCGTGACGGGCGCTTCCGACCCGCGGGAAAAGCTGGAAGACACGCTTGCGGGAAAACTTCCCCAGCGCGCGATTACCCAACGCGCGTCGGCGGGTTTCTCCTCCTACGGTAACCAAATCGGCCTCGCGACGGGAATTGTGGACGAAGTCTATCACGAGGGCTATAAAGCCAAGCGTTTGGAAACGGGCTTTGTCGTCGGCGGAGCGCGCAGGGACATGGTCTATCGCGAGGCGCCGAAGGCGGGGGATATTATCCTCCTTTTGGGCGGAGAGACGGGGCGCGACGGCTGTGGCGGAGCGACGGGCTCTTCCAAGGCGCACGACGCGCATTCGGTGGAGACTTGCGGTGCGGAGGTGCAGAAGGGCAACCCCTTGACCGAGCGCAAATTGCAGAGGCTGTTTCTCAATAGAGAGGCGACGCGGAAAATCAAAAAATGCAACGACTTCGGGGCGGGCGGCGTATCGGTGGCAATCGGCGAGCTCGCGGACGGACTGACGATAGACCTCGATAAGGTTCCCAAGAAATACGAGGGCTTGTCGGGTACGGAGCTGGCGATTTCCGAATCTCAGGAACGCATGGCGGTAGTGGTAGCCGCGAAGGACGCGGAGGCGTTCATCGCGCTCGCGGCGGAGGAGAACCTGTCCGCGACGCCCGTGGCGGTCGTCACGGATACGGGCAGAATGAAGATGCTCTTTAAGGGGCGCCCCATCGTGGACATTTCCCGCGAATTTCTCAACACCAACGGCGTGAAACAGACCGCCGACGCGGAGATTTCGGACAAAGTCACGCATTGGTTCGATAAAAAACAGGCGGACTTCAAGGAAAAGACGAAGGAAGTCCTTTCCGACCTCAACGTCTGCGCGAAAAAGGGACTTTCGGAGACCTTCGATTCCACGATCGGCGCGCGGTCGGTGTATATGCCTTGGGGGGGCAAAAACCAGCTTACGCCCGCAATCGCCATGGCGGCGAAAATCTGCGGCGGCGAAACGGACGTCTGCACGGTCTCCGCTTACGGCTATTCCCCGTATCTCATGGAAACCAGTCCCTTTGTCGGCGCGATTTATTCTATCGTCGCTTCCGTGTCCAAAGTAGTGGCGGCGGGCGCGGATTATCGGGATATCCGCCTGACGTTGCAGGAATTTTTCCAGCGCATGACCCCCGACGCGAAAGTATGGGGAGTTCCGACGGCGGCGCTTCTCGGCGCGGTGTATGCGCAGATAGGTCTGGGCTTGGGCGCCATCGGCGGCAAGGACAGCATGAGCGGCACCTTCGAGCATATCCACGTCCCGCCCACGCTCATTTCCTTTGCGCTCGCGCCCGCGAAAGCGAGCAAGCTCATCGGTAACGTATTGAAGGGCGGAGAAAAGCTGTGGCGGCTTCCCGTTCCGAAGGACGAACAGTTCGTTCCCGACTTTGAAAAATTGAAGTCGGTTTATGCGGAAACGTATAAGAATATCGTAAACGGGAATATTACTTTTGCGACGGTCGTCGAGAACGGCGGCGCGGGAGCGGCGGTTATCAAGAGCGCCTTGGGCAACGGCGTCGGCGTAAACTTTGCACAGGGCGCCTCGGATTTGTATCGGGAATCTTACGGCGACCTGATCGTCGCCGTAAAGGACGAAAAACTGCTTTCAAAGGAAATCGAAAAGGAATATATCGGCGAAGCGACGGGGAATGCGTTCGTTTCGGACGGGGAGAGCGTTTCCCTGCCCGACGCGATAAACGCATACCTGACCCCGCTCGAAAGCGTCTTTGCGACGACGGCGCCCGCGGAGGGAAAGGCGGAAAACTGCGATTTTGCCGCGCCGAAGAAATATGCGAATATTTCTACGAAATGCGCGCGGCCGCGCGTGTTCATTCCCGTGTTCCCCGGCACGAACTGCGAGCTCGATACGGCTCGGAAATTCCGCCTTGCGGGTGCGGAGACGGAGACGGTCGTCGTAAAGAACCGTTCCGCTTCGGACATCGAGGAGAGCGTCAAGGCGATTGCGGGCGCGATTGCCCGCGCGAACATCATTGCGTTCCCCGGCGGTTTTTCGGGCGGCGACGAACCGGACGGCAGCGGAAAATTTATCGCCACGACGTTCAGAAATCCGTATATCGCGGAGGAGATTGAAAAGCTCCTTCAAACCCGCGACGGATTGATTTTGGGAATTTGCAACGGCTTTCAGGCACTCATTAAGCTGGGACTCGTGCCTTACGGGAAAGTGCTTCCCATGACGGAAAAATCCCCGACGCTGACTTTTAATAACATTTCCCGCCACGTCTCCACGGTGGTGGATATCCGCGTGGCTTCGGATTTGTCCCCTTGGCTTTCCGCCTGTAAGGTGGGCGAAGTGTATAAGGTTCCCGTCTCCCACGGAGAAGGAAAAATCGTCGCGCCGTCGGAAGCGCTCGAAGAAATGCGGAAAAACGGCCAGATCGCCACGCAGTACGCGGATTTAAGCGGAAGCCCTACCATGCAGTCGCCCTATAACCCCAACGGCTCGATGTGGGCGATCGAGGGAATTACCTCTCCCGACGGCAGGGTGTTCGGAAAAATGGGGCATTCGGAACGCACGGGCGAAAACCTGTATAAAAATATCGAAGGAAACTTCGACATGAAGATTTTTGAAAGCGGCGTGAAGTATTTCAGATAATCGGCTGAAAAAATAAGAACCTGAGAAAGAACCGAATCAGAGAAAAATAAGAACCGAAACGATATGATAAGCTCCCGTCGATTTTTGCGGCGAAGATACGTAAAAAGCGATCTCCGCCGCAGTCGGGAGATACATACGAGAGAAGGAAGAAAGTAAAAAGGTCGTTCTCCGAGAGGAGAAAACAGGAAATAAAAAATGACAGATTTGCATACACATATACTGCCCGGCATCGACGACGGAGCAATAGATGAAGGGGTATCGTCGGAACAAATGAAGAGCCTTCTGGAACAAGGCGTGGATAAAGTGGTGTTCACGTCCCACTATTACGGAAGGAAGCGCAGTCCGAAACAATTTTTGGAGGCTCGTGCAGATGCATTCGGTCGGATCAAGGATTTGATACCCGAGGGAATGGAGACGTATCTCGGCGCGGAAGTGCATTTTGCGGCGGAGATGGCGGCGTCGGACGAATCCATTTGCGCGATGGCTATCGGGGACACGCGATACATTTTAGCGGAACTTCCCTTCGCGACCGATTGGAATAAGGGGCTTTGGCGGCGTTTGGAGGACTTTATTTCCTCGACGGACTATATTCCCGTCATCGCGCACGTAGAGCGTTACGACGAGGCGAGAAAAAAGCCCGCGTTGCTGTCCGCGCTCGTGGACATGGGGTGTCTGTTGCAGGTAAATACGCAAGCATTTCTCAAAAAGGAAGACAGCGCGATGGCGTTTGCGCTGCTCGAACACGGGCTCGTCCATTGTCTCGGAACGGACACGCATAACATGCAGGAGCGGCCGCCTGAGTATACGGCGGCAAAGGAAGCGATAGAAGAAGCGGGGCTTTACGACCGCTTTGAGAGGATACAGGAAAACATGCTTGCGCTTCTCGAAGATAAGCCGATAACGGTAGAGAAGGCGAAGCCCGTCAAGAAATTTCTCGGGCTTTATTATTGAGTTATCGGGCTCTGTTATTGAGAACGGAGCCGAAGGAGTGAAGATGAAAACGGACGGTAAAAAATGGATACTCCGCATAGCGCTCACTCTTTCGACGGCCGCCTTTGTGTGCTGGATATTTTCCAATTCCTTGAAAACGGCGGCGGAATCGACCGTGCAGAGCTCTTTTGTCAAAGAGCTCGTGGAAAATTTTTTAAGCGCCTTGGTTCCTGGGCAGGGAGTTGAAGTCAGCGAACACGTCATTCGTAAGCTGGCGCATTTTTGCGAATACGCGCTGCTGGGGTTTTTGTTGTTTTTTACATATCTTTCCTATACTCGAAAAAAACTTTGGTTTTTTATTCCGTCGCTTGTCGGGATCGTCATTCCCTTTTGCGACGAAGGCTTACAGTTTTTTTCGGACGGTCGGGCGCCCTCGTTCAAAGATGTAGGAATCGACATATCGGGAGCGGTATTCGGTTTTCTGTGCGCATGGGCTGTATATTTTGTCGTTTTGAGTATTGTTCGCGCCAGGCGCAGGAAAAATTCAAAGGGATAAGGACTCTTTTTGAGGCTTTTTGGTACATAAAAAGGCCGCGATAGACGCATACTGAACGATATGAAAAAGCGAATTATCTTAAAGAGTGCGGTATTCGCCTCTGCGGCGGTGCTTTCGCCGCTTTTGTTCAATGTCTCGGCGCTGGGCGGGCTCAAAGACGTGGCGCAGTCCTATTTGGGGACCTATGAATGTGAACAGATCTTTTTCGGCGGCGAGGAACGGACGGACGATTTCGACTATCTCAGAATAGAGCTCCGCCCCAAGGGCGAGTTGAAACTTTTCTGTAAAGAAAAGGACGGGCATAAATGGGAGAAGGAAGCGAAATACAGCTATGACGCCGAGACGAATAAGCTGACGATTTTTGCCGATCTCGGCGGAATGGAAAAGAAGAAGTCTTTTCCCGTAGAAAAGGGCAGAATAGACGTATCGGTGCGTTACGGCGGAAAAATGCTCGTCATGAAATTTGTAAGAAAATAGAAGAAAAAAAGGACGGAGACAGGATAATTCCCATAGGGGAAAAAAGAGCGAAGATTTTTTAATCTACGCTCTTTTTTATGTTATTCGAGTTTATCCGTTATCAATCTGCAATCATCACATCTAAACATTTTAACCAAACCGATTTGATAATCGCATTCAATCAGAGTTTTACCGCATTTAGGACATTTATCGTTGTTAATTTTTTCCTTGTCACGATCAGAAATTAAAAAGAATCTTGATAAACTTAAATATACGGGTTTTTTGATTTTATTTTCCAATTCCTTCCTAATTTCAAATGCCCTTTTGTTTAAAGACGAATCAGGATTAACTAATTGATTTTTTGTAAATCGGTCCGATAGCGATTGCATATATAGTTCATGTACGCTTGCATAAGTTTTTTGATAATTGATTAAAGTAAAATGTTCTTGTTCACCAAATAAATAGGGGATTTTATAAAGGGGAGTCTCATTTCCGCATTTTCCGCAAATCAGTGGGCTTGATGTTCCGATTTCAGAAGTGGTAAATAAAATATAATAAGGCACTGTTTCACAATTACAGTTGGGATCATATAAAATATTTTTTCCCATTTCTTTAATTTGAACAACAAGGTGCTTATAAGAGCGGTTTACGTATTCGTTATTGTATTTTTCTCTGATGCTTTCCAAATTCGGCACATTTACGAATACTTCATACTTATGCTGTCCTGTATTGATCAAATTGTAATCCGAATAAATTTGCCCGTTCCTATATAACGTACATAAATAATCTTCAATTAGTTCTTGCTCATCGGAAAAAAATTTTTGTTCATTATAATTTATCTCGTCTGCTTTTACACGAATATCAAGATTTAACAAACTACACATTCTGCCTGTTCTCCTACATTGCTTATCTTACCGTCATTATATTATAAACAACTTCAAAAGTAAAGTAAATAAGCGCATTATACCACCTTACTTGTAAGGCGGTATAATGCGCTGTACTTTTTTCCGCGATAAATTTCCTATGGGAAGGGCGGTAAATCCGTCCCTTTTTTTATCAGAAAATACAAACAAACGTTCGATAAATGCTTGTCGTTTTGCGGGGAATGTGGTATAATAATTTTATTATGGAAAGGGAATTGACGGCCGATCAGGAGAACGCGAAAAAATTAATAACGGAGTGGTTTTTGAATACGGACAACCGAGTTTTCGTATTGGCGGGATATGCGGGGACGGGAAAGACGTTTCTCATCAATCACGTAGTGCAGGACGTCCTGCATTTGAAGGCGGGGAGCGAAGCTGTGTTTGTCACGCCGACGGGGAAAGCGGCGACGGTGCTCATAAAGAACGGCACGGTAGCGGGGACGGTGCATAGCCTGATTTATACGCGGGACGAGGACGATTTTGACGTAGACGAAAACGGCGAGGTCATAGAGCGGGAAACGCTGTCGTTTACGAAAAAGGAAAAGATAGACGAAAAAATCCGCCTGATCATCGTAGACGAAGCGTCCATGATCGGAGAGGACGTCTTGCGGGATTTGTTGAGCTTTGACGTCAAATGCCTGTTTTCGGGGGACAATGCGCAGCTTCCGCCCGTCAACGGCACATGCGGGTTATTGGAACATCCGGACTATATGTTGACGGAGATCGTGCGTCAGGCGTCGGACAATCCGATCATACAGGTGGCGACGCTGGCGCGGGAGGGGAAGTCTATTCCCTACGGAAATTACGGCGACAAAGTGTGCGTTGTGAGGAAAAATTTTTTATCCCCTGCGGAAAGAAAGCGTATTTTCCTGAAAGCGGACCAAATCATCTGCGGCAGGAACAAAACGCGCATGTCGTTGAATAAGGAGATTCGCGGGTATAAAGGGATAGACGAAAGCGCGCGCTTGCCCGTAGAGGGGGAAAAGCTGATTTGTACGCTCAACGATTGGGAGAAGCCGTTAGATAAGGAGGGAAATTTCCATCTCGTCAACGGGATAATCGGCACGGGCAGCAATATACGGGAGAGCATGGATTTTTTAGCGTCCATGGATTTCAAGGCGGACTTTGCGGACGAGAGCGTGTGGGTCCCTTTCGACACGGCCGTTTTTACGGAGGGGCGATACGCGCACGCCTACGGGGATAGAGCGGTGAAGCTCATCGACGGGACGGTGGTGCACGAGAGCAATTTTGCGCTGTTGCATCAACTGAAATCGGTTTCGGAGGAACCCATTTGTCGGTTTGAATTTGCCTATGCGGTCACCTGTCATAAAGCGCAGGGCTCGGAATTTAATTTCGTGGTGGTATTCGACGAATCGTGGGCGTTCGGCGGGGAGCGTAACCGCTGGTTGTATACGGCGATCACGCGGGCGCGGGAGAAGTTATTGATTATCAGATAAAATAAAAAAGATTTTCGGAGGTGTGATATGACGGAGAAAGAGAAATTATCGGCGGGGTTATTGTGTGACCCCTATCGCTGCGAAGAAATCGTGAAGGAACGAAACTTTTGTAAAACGCTTTGCAAGAGGCACAATCAGCTTCCGTACGAAGATTTTGAAGGCAGGAAAGCAATCCTTCGGCAGCTTATCGGAAAAATCAACGGCGATTTCAATATAGAGCCGCCTTTTATTTGCAATTTTGGCTATAATATTTTGCTGGGTAAAAATTTTTATGCCAATCATAATCTCGTCATTCTCGACCTTGCGAAAGTAGAAATCGGAGATAACGTTCTCATTGCGCCAAACTGCGGGATTTATACAGCGGGACACCCGCTGGATGCCGAGGACAGGAACGCGGGGCTGGAATACGCCTTTCCCGTAAAAATCGGCAACAACGTCTGGATCGGCGGCCACGTTTGCATTATGCCGGGCGTCACGATCGGGGATAATGCGGTAATCGCAGGCGGAAGCGTGGTCGTGAAGGATATTCCTTCGGGCACCCTCGCCGGCGGAAATCCCTGCCGCGTCATTCGCAAAATCACGGCCGAGGATAAAAATAAATATCGCCGCCTCTGATACGCGCTTGACGGCCGCGCCGCGGGTTTGCTATAATGTAAGAAAAGATAACGAAAAAACAAAATACCCGTTTGCGGTGCCGAAAGCTCTTTGTCCTCGCTCTTTCCCCGCGGACGAAGTCGAGGGAGGCGCGTTATGAATTTATTTTCCCGCACGGAATTGCTGATCGGGAAATCGGGAATGGAAAAATTGAACCGCGCGCGCGTCGCCGTATTCGGAATCGGCGGCGTGGGCGGTTATGCAGTGGAGGCATTGGTCAGGAGCGGCATAGGCCGCTTAGAACTCGTCGATAACGACAGGGTTTCCCCGACCAATATCAATCGCCAGATCATCGCCCTTTCGGAAACGCTGGGGCGGTATAAGACGGAAGCCGCCGCCGAAAGAGCCCGCGCCATTAATCCCGAATGCGAAGTGACCTGCCGGAATTGTTTTTTTACGTCGGAGACGGCAGAATCGTTCGATTTTTCCGATTACGATTACGTCATCGACGCCATCGACACGCTCGCGGGAAAGATTGCGATCGTAAAGGCCTGTCAGGCGTCGGGAACGCCCGTCGTGAGCTGTATGGGTGCGGGGAATAAGCTGGATCCGACGGCGTTTGAAGTGACGGATATCTATAAGACGAGCGTTTGTCCCCTCGCGCGCGCCATGCGGAAGCTGTGCCGCGAAAACGGAATCGAAAAGCTCAAAGTGGTATATTCTAAGGAAATTCCCGTGTCGGCGGCGGATTCGGAAAGGGCTGCAAGGGAAGAGGGCGCGTATAAGCCTCGGGTGCCGGGCAGTATCGCATTTGTGCCGTCCGTGGCGGGGCTGATCGCCGCGGGCGAGGCGATAAAAGAAATATCGGGCGTGTACGGAAACGGGATAGGCTCGTAATAAGGAAAGGATGAAGATGCCCAAAAAATTGGAAAAATATCGGGAAATAGAACGTTCCGTCATCACCACCTATCGGAAAGTGCTTTGGTCGCCTTTCGTGCTGGCGGTAAAGAAATACCGCCTCATCGCGGAGGGCGATAAAATCGCGGTTTGTATTTCGGGCGGGAAGGACAGCATGCTCCTCGCGAAGCTCATGCAGGAACTCCACCGCCATAGCGAGGTGAATTTCGACCTCATCTTTTTGGTCATGGACCCCGGCTATAACGAAGCGAACCGAAGAAAAATAGAGGAAAACGCGGCGCTCCTGCACGTTCCCGTGCAGATTTTCCGAACGGATATTTTTGCCGCGTCGGAAGCGGCGGCAGGGGATTCCCCCTGTTATCTCTGCGCGCGCATGCGCAGAGGTCACCTGTACGCAAAGGCGAAGGAACTCGGCTGTAACAAAATCGCTTTGGGCCACCATAAGAGCGACGTCATCGAGACGACGCTCATGGCGATGCTGTACGGGGGACAGGTGCAGGGCATGCTCCCCAGAATCAGGAGCACGAATTTTGAAGGAATGGAACTCATTCGTCCCCTGTATTGCATTTTAGAGTCGGACATTCTCCGCTGGAAGGAGTTTAACGGTCTGGACTTCATCGCCTGCGCCTGCCGTTTTACGGAACGGACGGCCTCGGCCGAACCCGCGTTTTCCGCCCGCAAAAGGGTAAAGGAATGGATCGCGCAGTTAAAGAAGGAAAATCCGAACGTGGAGAATAATATTTTTCAAAGTATTCATAACGTGCAGCTGGATACATTGGCGGGGTATAAGCAGGGCGGAGCAGTCCATTCCTTTTTGGAGCGCTTCGGGGAGGAAAGGAAGTGAACGAAGAGGAAAGGTTGTGGCGCAATCGGTTTTCGGAGCTTGCCGAACGGGCTTATGCGAGAGGCAGGTATTCGTTTACCGATTTTTTGTCCCCGACGGAGCAGCAATATTTTTACGGAGCGGAACGGCAGCTCTCGTATGCGGGCGTCGGGATTTGGGGCGGCTATGAGGGAGCGGAACGGCAGATGATTCGTTTCGGGAGCGGGGATTACGAGGAAGCGTTTCCGATCGTCTGCCTGAAAATTTCTCCGTCGAGCGCGAAATTTTCGGAGGAGCTGACGCATCGGGACTATTTGGGCGCGCTGTTGAATTTGGGGATCGAGCGTTCGACCTT
Organism: uncultured bacterium; assembly: GCA_934871445.1. Lineage (GTDB taxonomy): Bacteria > Bacillota > Clostridia > Christensenellales > Borkfalkiaceae > Scatosoma. Next base: position 20,584 of record CAKXBD010000008.1, read on the forward strand.
GGGGGATATCGTCCCCTTTTCGGGCGGGGCGTATCTCTATTGTGCAGAGCGAATATCGCCGTTTATCGAAGAGCAGTTGACGCGGGTGCGTCGCACGGAGGTGAATTGTTTTCGGGCAGAGACGGCGGAGTTTGAAAGGAAGGAGCGGGAAAGCGAGACGTGTTTTCTCTCTTCTCTGCGCGCGGATTGCGCGGTAGCCGCAGCCTTTCGCCTTTCGAGGGGGGAAGCGGAAAAGTATTTCGAAGCGGAACGGGTGTTCATCAACGGTCGGCTTTGTCCGAGGTCGTCCAAGGAGCTGAACGAGGGCGATCGGGTGACCGTGCGGGGAAAGGGGAGATTTTTTCTCGCGGAAATTTCGGGCGAGAGCAGAAAAGGGCGGCTGAGGTGCCGCATCGAGAGGGATTGATATGTTGGAGAGCGTGTTGGCGGAATCGGAAGAGAGGTGCGTAAAAAATCGGTCGTTCGAGCGGGAGCGCCTTTCGGGGGTAGATTTATCCGAAGCGGAATTTGAGCGGGTGCGCTTCAAAAAGTGCGTGTTCGAGGGGTGTCGTTTTTCTTCCTCGGCCTTTTACGGGACGGCGTTCGAGAATTGTATTTTTTCGGGGTGCAGCTTTTCCGAGGGCTATTTCAAAGGCTGTAATTTTTCCGTCTGTAAAGGGGACGGCTGCAATTTTGCGGAAAGTTGTTTTAAGGACGGTCTGTTCGGGGACAGTTCGTTTTGCTATGCGGATTTTACGAAATCGGTCTGGGAAAATTGCCGATTGAAGGACGGCCTGTTCAAGGATTCCGCTTTTCCCGAATCGAAATGGAAGAAACTGACTTTGGAACGCACGGATTTCAGCGGCTCGGATTTTTTCCGTACTTCCTTAAAGGGTATCGACTTGTCGGACTGTAAAATCGAGCGGATTATTCTTTCGGATACTTTTCGGGAGCTTCGCGGCGCGACGATCAATCCGTTTCAGGCGGCAGAGCTCGTCCGGCTTTTGGGTGTAAAGGTCGTATAATGCGACGGCGGCGACGTCCGCGGCCGTTTTTCGGTAGGCCTGCAAGAAAAAATCGAAAACCGCTATTGACAAACGGGATAGAATGTGTTATAATCCGTAAGAGACGGCTTGGAGCCGTTCTCTTACGGATTTTTTCGGGACGGGAAGATGATATACGAAATTGCAGACCTGCGCATCAGGATAGAAAATCGCTGTTCCTTTACGACGGAATTTTGCAAAGAATATTTTTCTCAAATCGACGGGACCTTCGATTTGTCCGCGAAAGTCTCAAAGGCGGCTTTCGCGGAGGAAAAACGCCTCTCGCCCGGGTATTCGGACGGATATATCGAAAATATTTGTCTGTATCGTGAAATTTGTATGCAACTGCCCCGCTTCGACCGCTTTTTGCTGCATGCGGCGGTGCTTTCTTTTGCGGGTGAGGGCTACGCTTTTCTCGGCAGGAGCGGCGTCGGAAAATCCACGCACACGGGGCTTTGGCTGAAATATCTCCCCGAAACGAGAAGCATCAACGGAGATAAACCCGTCATAGCGAAAAAGGGCTCCTGTTTTTACGCCTACGGCACGCCGTGGAACGGAAAAGAAGGGCGCGGGGAAAGGGGAAGCGCGGTCTTAAAAGGGCTTTGCTTTCTCGAACAGGCAAAGGAGAACCACTTGACTCGCCTGACGGAAAAGGAAGCCGCGGACAGGATATTTTCGCAGATTCTCATTCCGTCCGACGAGGAGAACGCGGCAAAGACACTGGAACTTGTGGACGGACTCATTTCTTCGACGCCCGCATACCTGCTCTGCGCGGACGTCTCGGAAGCGGCGGTAAAGACGTCATTCGAGGGGCTGACGGGCCGAAAGTATTCAAGATAGAAACGGAGGGGAGTATATGAAGATTAAAAAGGGCTTTGTCGTTCGGAAGGTGGCGGGAGAAAATATCGTGGTGCCGGTCGGCGGCATGAGTAAAACCTTTCACGGCATGATCAAGCTCAACGATACGGGAAATTTTCTCTGGAATTTTTTCCTCAAAGACCATACCGAAAGGGAAGCGGTCGAAGCGCTTCTCTCGGAATACGAAGTCGATCGGGCGACGGCGGAAGCGGACGTGGAGAAATTTTCGGATATTCTCCGCGAAAACGATTTTGTCGGGTGAAGCGGAGATGAACGCATCGGAGCGACTGAGTATAGAAGAGGTTCTTTTGCGGGAGGGAAAGTACGTCGGCCCCACGGTGGGGACGAGCATGCTTCCCATGCTGAAAAGCGGCCGCGACAGCATCGTAGTGTTTCCGAAGGGCGGGCGTCTGAACCGTCTGGACGTGGCGCTTTATAAGCGCGGGGAAAACTATGTCCTGCACCGCGTGATAGAGGTAAAGGAGGGCGGGTACGTCATTCGCGGGGATAATTGTTATTCGGACGAATGGGTTCCCGAAGGGGAGATTTTAGGCGTTCTGACGGAATTTTTTCAGGGCGGAAAGCGCGTTTCGTGTACGGATAAGCGGTATCTCCGCTATGCACGGCGGCGGGTCGGAGGCTATCCCGCGCGGCTGTTCGTCTTTCGCGTAAAGAGCGCGGCAAAACGGGCGGTAAAGCGGTTGATTGGCGGGAGAGAGGGCGGAAGATGAAAGAAAAGACGACGGAAAAAGGAAGAGCATGGCTGAAAAGGGAGATGCGTCCCTATCGGCCGTTTGTTCTTTTTATGGCGTTTTTAACGGTGGCGGGGACGCTGCTTTCTTTGGCTTTTGCGTATCTCACGCGATATATCGTCAATAACGCGGTCGAGGGAAACGCCCGCCTGCTGCTTGTTTTTTCCGCGGTATTGCTCGGGGTGCTGCTCGCGAGAATCGCGGTGCAGACGTCGGTGAAATATTTTCTCGAACGGGCGCGCGCGAGGATCAACGCGGGGCTTCGCGGGAAGCTCTTCGCGCAGATACTTCGTTCCGATTACGCGGGGCTCGAAAAATACCATAGCGGCGACCTTCTCAACCGTTTGACGACGGACGTTTCGGCGGTCGCTTCCGGCACGGTCAGCATGCTTCCCTCGCTCGCGGGCATGGCGGTGCAGTGCGTCGGCGCAATCGCGGCGCTTTTGACGCTGGATGCGCTGTTTACGGGGATTTTCGTCGCGGGCGGCCTCGCGGTTTGCGCGCTGACCGTCCTCGTTCGCCGCAAAATGAAAAAATATCATAAGGAATTGGTGGAGGCGGACGGAAGGAGCCGTTCCTTTATTCAGGAGAGCCTGTCGTCCGCCCTCACCGTCAAGGCATACGGAGCGGAGGACAGAGCAACGGAAAAATCGGATTCTCTCCTCGATAGTTATTTTGGGAAGCGCATGAAGAAAAACCGCCTCGATTCCTGTATGAGCGGTTTATTTTCGCTTTTCAGCAATGCGGGCGTAATTTTTGCGCTGGTGTGGTGCGGAATCTCGATCCTGCGCGGAAATATGGATTACGGTTCCGTACTTTCGATTATATTGCTTTTGGGGCAGCTGGAATATCCTTTTGCGATGTTTTCGTCCATTCTGCCCATGTACTACGCCCGTGCGGCTAGCGCGGAACGCCTCAGCGAATTGGACGGTATTTCTTCCGAAAAAATGTTACCTTCCCCGTCCTCGTCGTCCGTGCCGTCCTCGTCGTCCGTGCCGTCCTCGTCGTCCGTGCCGTCCTCGTCGTCCGTGCCGTCCTCGTCGTCTGTGACGTCTTCACCGTGTGCGCCGTCCTCGTCGTCTGTGACGTCTTCACCGCCCCCGTCGCCCTCGCCGTCTGCTCATAGATACAATTCTTTCCCCGTCCCGTCCTCAGTCCCTCCGTTTTCTGAAAATTCTTTTCCGTCGAGACTGTATGAACAAATGAAGGGCTTCCGCATAGAAAAGCTCACGTTCGATTACGGTCGAGAGCGGTTGTTTTCGGAGGCGAACGCAGAGTTTGCAAAGGGCGGGGTGATTTGCATCACGGGAGAATCGGGGAGCGGTAAGAGTACGCTTTTCAAGCTCCTCATGCATATTTACGCGCCTCTTTCGGGCGGAATTTACGCGGTTGTGGGGGACGGAGAGCACCTGTTGACCGAGAGGGAAAGGGGATTGTTTGCATACGTGCCCCAAGGGAATTTTTTATTTTCGGGCACGATACGGGAAAATCTTGCTTTCTTTTCCGTCGAAGAAAGCGAAGCGGTTTTGGAAGATAGGGAACGTCGGGCGTTAAAAGCGGCGTGTGCGGAATTTGTTTTCGGACTTCCCGAGGGCTTGGACACTCCGTTGCGGGAGCGTGGTGGCGGGTTGTCCGAGGGACAGCTCCAACGTTTGGCGGTAGCGCGGGCGCTGCTGTCCGAGCGCCCGATATTGCTTTTAGACGAAGCGACGAGCGCTCTCGACGGAGAAACGGAGAAGAGACTTCTCGAAAATATCCGAAAGGAGAAGAATAAGACGTGTCTTATTGTCACGCACCGTCCCGCAGCGCTGGAAATAGCGGATGTCGTTTTAAGGGTGCAAGGCGGAAAAATAGAGCGGATTTGACTTTCGGTAAGGAAGGGAAAAATGGATAGGGAAACGTTTTTTAAGACGGGAGAATATTTTATACGGCTGGTTCGTTTCGGCGCGTCAGGGGGAGAGGGGCTGCCTCCCGAAAAACCGGAGGAGGTAAGCTGGCGGGATATTCTTCTCCTTTCGGAGAAACACTCGCTTGCGGCACTGACGTATTCCGCGCTTTCCCGTTTGGAGAAAAAGCCCGACAAAGAGACGGCGGAGAAATGGGAACACGCTTACCGCGTCTGTGTTCACGCGGATATTCAGCAGGAATTTGCGTGGGAAGAAATAAAGGAACGTTTTTCCGAGCAGGGAATAAAATTTCTTCCCTTGAAGGGAATTTTGCTGAAAAGCCTGTATCCCGAACCCGCCTTTCGCTCGATGGGCGATCTGGATATTTTGTACGAAGAAAAGGACTTTGAAAAGATAAAGTCTCTCATGCGGGAATTGGGTTACGAATACCGCACGGAGAGCGCCGGCAGCAATCATCAGATTTTCTTTCGTCCGCCCGTGACGACGGTGGAATTACATCGTGCGCTTTTGAACGATACCTCTCCGTTTGCGGAATATTACAACGACGTTTGGCGCAGAGCCCTGCCGACGGAAGAACCGTTCGTCTATCGGCTTTCGCGCGAGGATGAGTATATTTTTCTGCTCATACACGGCTATAAACATTTTTCGGGCGCGGGGAGCGGCGTGCGGACGGTTCTCGATTTTTGGCTTTACTTAAAGAGATACGGAAAGGAGCTCGACAGGGAATATATCGCGGCGGAGCTCTCCCGTGCACAGGAAATCGCCCGTCAATCCGCGGCGGAACCCGTTGTCGATATTACAGCCGAACCAGCCGCGGAAACGGAAGCGCCTCTCGAAGAATTTGAAAAGACGCTCGAACGGGAAATCGGCCTTTGGTTTTCGGCCGAAAATCCGACGCTGAACGAGACGGGCATATCCCTGTTGTCGGACGGCGTATACGGCAGGATAGAGAAACTTTGGGAGAGAAAATTGCAAGAGAAGGGAAAATTCAGGTATCTCGCGGGGCGCCTGTTTCCGCCGTATAAGGTGATGAAGCAGAGATTTACGCTGCTTGAAAAGCTCCCGTTTCTCCTGCCGTTTTTTTGGATTTTGCGGCTGATTCGCGCGGCGTTCTGCCGCCGTAAAACGGCGGCTGCCGAATATCGATATATCCGCGATAGGAGCCGTAAAGATAAGAAGAAAAAAGGCAGATGAAGAAGCGGAGGTTTCCCTCCGCCCCTTTAATGGGTATTTTTAATGACTAATTTTTCCACGAGCGCGACGATCGCATACATGCCTGCCGCCAATACGCAGAGGATAAAGACGGCGGTCATGACGAGGTCGAGCTTGAATACCTGCCCGCCGTAGACGATGAGATAGCCGATCCCCGCCTTGGAGACGATATATTCGCCCATAATGGAGCCGATCCAAGCCATACCGACGTTAATTTTGAGCATGGAGATAAAGACGGGCAGAGAGGAGGGAATGACGAGCTTTGTAAGAATCTGCCACTTGTTTGCGCCCATGGAGCGAAGGAGTAGCAGCTTGTTTTCGTCCGTAGCCATGAAGCCGTTGAGCATGTTGAGGATCGTGACGATAAGTCCGATAAGTACGGTCATGAAAACGATGGCCTTGCTGCCGGTGCCGCACCAGATGATAATGAGGGGGCCGAGCGCGATTTTAGGCAAAGCGTTGAGCACGACGAGATAGGGCTCCGAGATTTTGCGGAAAATCTCGCTCCACCAAAGGAGCAGGGCGATGATATAGCCCGAGACGACGGCGATGAAGAATCCGAGCAGGGTTTCCCAGAGCGTGGTGCCGACGTGATAAAAGAGGGTACCATTCTCGTAGAGGGAGACGAGCGTAGCGCAGATGCGCGAAGGGGAGCTCGTGATAAAGGGATTGATCCATTCGAAGTGAGCGGACAGTTCCCAGACGAGCAAAAAGAGCGCGAGCACCGCGATCCGGACGAGGTGAACGGTAAAACTTTTTCTTTTGAGGCCTCTGAGGTAAAGGATATGTTCTCTCGAATATTCGGTTTTGTTTTTCATTGGTTGAAATCCTCCGCAAAGTGTTTCATGAGTTCAATTCTCTCCATAACAGCTCGAACCAGGTAGAGAACTGTTTGTTTTCCCGCCGTTTGAGGGGTTCTTTTTCGGGGAAAGCGAGGGTATGAGTGGAGACGACGCGCGCAGGTCGCTTTGAGAGAACGACGATTTTATCGGCGACGGAGACGGCCTCGCTGATGTCATGAGTAATGAGCACGGCGGTCTTGTGTTCGCTGCGGATAATCTTGTATACGTCGTCGCAGACGCTCAGGCGGGTCTGATAGTCGAGCGCGGAAAACGGCTCGTCTAAGAGCAGCACGTCGGGGTCAAGCGCGAGAGTGCGGATGAGGGCGGCGCGCTGTCTCATGCCGCCCGACAGGGCGGAGGGATAGCTTTTGAGGAAATCTTTGAGCCCGTATTTTTCTGCGAGGGCGAGCGCGCGGGCGCGGTGTTCGGGGGTGTCGGCGCGTTGAATTTCGAGTGGAAGGAAGATATTTTTTTCGATGGTGCGCCAGGGAAAGAGCTCGTCTTTTTGCAACATATAGCCGAATCGGACGCCGGAATTTTTGACTTCTCCCTCGGTGGGTTTCAGAAGTCCGGCGGCGAGGGACAAAAGGGTAGTTTTTCCGCAGCCGGAGGGACCGATGATAGCCGCAAATTCTCCTTCCGAAACGGAGAAATTGAGATTTTCGACGGCCACGGTTTCGCCCTGTTTGGTGTGATAGTGCATCGATACGTTTTCAAATTGTAAAACTTCTTTCATGGTCTTGACCTTTGTTTTGGGCGTATAGCCTCTTTCGGGTATTGGGAGCGTCCCCGAGATAAGGCGGGAAGCCTTAAAACAGGGCGCTCCGAATGTATCAGTTATAGACGTCCTTGTAAGCCTCGTTTGCGTAGGAGGTATCAACGAGGTCGGAGAAATCCACTCTGTGATCGAGTTCTCCCGCGTTGTCGATGATGTCCTGCAATCTCGTGAAGCTGTCCTCGGTCATGGCGAGATTGGTCATCCAGGCGTCGATTTCCCGATAGCTGTCGAGGGAGATAGCAATCGATTCGACGGGGGTGGATTCAAAGTAAGGAAGGAGATAGGGCGCGGCGGTTTCGGAGGGCGTCTCGATGATATATTTGACGGCTTTTGTGACCGCGCGGAGGAAACCGTCTACTTCCGTTTCGTGCTTTTCTATCCAGGAACTCTTAGCCATGAAACAGGTATAGGGGACCTCTCCCGACGCTTCCCCGACGGAAGCGACGACATAGCCTTTTCCGGCGGCCTCGTATTCGGAGGCGACGGGCTCGAACATAGTGCAGTAGTCGGCAGTGCCGGCTTCAAAGGCGCTAGTCATGAGATCGAAGGCGACGTCGAAATTGAGGGTGACGTCGGTGCCGTCGTGAAGCCCGTTCTGATTGAGGATGTATTCAAAGGTCATAGCGGGGACGCCGCCCTTTCTGCCGGCGAGGATTTCCTTGCCTTTGAGGTCGGTCCATTCAAAGT
>CAKXBD010000009.1 GCA_934871445.1 uncultured bacterium
ATTTTACGATATTCAATTACACGGGAACGAGCGCGAACAGCCGTTTCAATTCGTATTCGTCCACATTAAAGGAGAAGGGAGTTTTTTCCTACGAAATTTTAGAAATCAGCGCGACGGACATCACGACGGGAGAGAATTACAGTGAAACGCTGCTTCAAACGAGGCTTTCGGTAGGCGAAGGAGACGCACTGTTTGCGGCGAACGTCGAAAATCCCGATGCAGAGTATGCAGATACGGAAGGGAATGCTTTCCACCCCACCTATCTTCAACAATTCCTTTACGGTTATTATAGTATAGCGGCCGAAATGGATATTTATCTCGAAGAGATGGAAGAATATCTCAACGGTTATTACGGCGGCGATTATGCGAAGGGCGAAGCGGACGAACAGAAAATCGAAACGGATTTCCGTGCCCGTATCAAGCAGACAAAGGATAAGAGATTCAAGAAAGAATCGGAAATTCGCGAGGGCTTTTCGAAGGAGCTCGCGCGCATAGAGGGCTATCGTCAGGCATTCATCGATTTTAACGGTTATCTTGAATCGGGCGTCGTCGAATTACAGGAAACGACGCTGTATCTCCAAAATTCGGCGACGGGAGAAAAACTCGAAAAGACGGGAAAATTCAGTATCAATCTTTGCCCCGACGAACGAATGGAGAATTTGAGAAACGACGTATTTTATTATAAAACCGATATAGACGAAAACGAAGTTGAAAGGCAGGTCCCGACGGCGGAAAACGTCAACCTCGTTCTATTCGATTTCGGCGATGCAGCCTCAGATTACAACCGTTGGGAGGGCCTGTCCTTCGTCAATTATCTCATTCAAACGAATCTGAAAACGGGAGAGTAAACCTCCCGTTTTTTGAGTTTTCTCCTTTTCTCGGTTTCCTGCCATGAAAAAAATTTTTTGCGACAAACGGACCTTAAAGAGCTGTAAAATTTACAACATGCTGCGCGCACACGCGAAAAAGAAGCATGTTTCCTTTCATACGCCCGGCCATAAAGCGGGAGATTGGGACATCACGGAATTATCCTACTCGGATAACCTTTCCTGCCCGAGAGGAGTCATCGCGGAAGCCGAAAGAGATATTTCCGCTCTCCTTCATTCCTCGGCGAGCTTCATTCTCACCGACGGGAGCACGTCGGGCATATTTTCCATGCTGAAAGCGAGCAAAATAACCTCTCTCGCCCTGCCGCGCTCGGCCCATAAAAGTGTCTTAAACGGTTGTTTAATTCTAAATATAAAACCTGTATTTTTGGAGATACCCTGTTCGGAAGGAATCCCGTTACAGCCATGCAGGGAAGAGATTACAAAAAAATTGAAGCAGGCGGAGGCGATTCTTCTGACGTCACCCGACTATTACGGGAATATTGCGGAGCTTGTTTTTTTAAGGGAGCTTTGCGACAGGGAGAAAAAACTTCTTCTCATAGACGGCGCGCACGGGGGGCATCTCAGAAGGCAAAAAGAGCTCTATGCGGGCGAGTATGCGGATTTTTGGGTAGACGGAGTACATAAGAGCCTGCCGGCTTTGACGCAGGGAGCCGTCGTTTCGGCGAGGACTTTGAAACAGGCGGAAGATTTGAAAGAGGCGGTGGACATTTTTCGGACGACGAGTCCTTCCTATCCGATCATGGCGTCGGTGGAATACGCGGTAAAATATCGGGAAAATCCGAAACTCGAAAGGGAAGCGCTTCAATTTATTCGGTCAAATCCTTCCCGAATCTATTTCGGCGGAGATTGGACAAAACTTTGCGTGCGTTTCGGAGAATCGTCTTTCCTCGTCGAAAAATATTTGGAAAAAAAGGGCGTCTATGCGGAATTTTGCGACGGAAACATCTTGATGTTCTATCTTTCCCCCGCCACGAAAATCAGGGACTTTTCCCTTCTTTGCAAATATTTGAAAGACTGTTTCCGCCTTTTCCCCCTCTCCGATTCACGGAATAAAAATCCCGCAGAACTTTCAAATCAGACTTTCCCCGTAAATCCGCCCCGTCTGTCCGTCTCGTCCTTTCAAACGGAGTGGATAGAGCTCGAAAGAGCGGAGGGGAGGACTTGTGCACGCACCTGCGGATTGTTTCCTCCGTGCACGCCGCTGCTGTTTCCGAACGAAAAAATCGCAGCGGAGAAAATCCGACTCCTCAAAACCGCCGATAACGCTTTCGGCCTGCAAAACGGAAAAATCTGCGTATTCGCCGAAGTTTCCGACAGGCCGACAAAATAACTGAAAATTTACATATTCATAATCATTTGATATAAGGATTACTTATATGAAAAATTATTTTCGAGGAAAATTCATCACCTTTGAAGGCTGTGACGGATGCGGAAAATCCACGCAGCTGAAAATGTTTGCGGACTATCTTTCCGCGAACAAAATTCCGCATATTTTCACGAGAGAGCCGGGCGGAGGCAAAATTTCCGAATGTATCCGCGAGATTATTTTAGACGGAAGGAACGGAGAAATGACGAACGAATGTGAAGCACTTTTATATGCGGCCGCGCGGGTGCAGCACATTCACGATCGGGTGGAGCCCGCGTTGAATGAAGGGAAAATCGTCATTTGCGATCGATATATCGATTCTTCCTTCGCCTATCAGGCCTATGCGCGGGGATTGGGCTTTGATTTTATCGCGGACATCAACTCGTACGCCGTCAAAAACTATCTGCCCGACATCACGATTTTTATAGACCTTTCTCCGGAAGAGGCCTTTTCGAGAAAACACGGTGCCGACGAAAACGACCGCATGGAGCAGGCGGGAGCGGATTTTCATGCGCAGGTCTATGAAGGATATAAAAAACTCTTAAAAAAATATCCCGACAGAATACGGGCGGTAGACGGAAGAAAAACGCCGAACGAGGTATTTGAAGAAATCCTCTCTGCACTGAAAGAAAAATGTTGCCTATAAAGGAAATTTTTGTGAAATAATTCTATTTCACCTCAACCCTGCCCCTTTGTTATAGCAAAAATCATTCAAAAAAGAGCGCACTTTTTCTCTTTTTTGTCTTTTGTACTTGCAGTTTTTTGCGATTTATGATATAATGGTATCGAAACAGTCCGAAAAAAATCAAAGCGAGGAAAGAGAAAATGCGTCAATTATTGCAATCGACTCATGCCTGTACGCTTCTGAAAGCGGAACGGACGGAAGGCAGATTAAACCATGCTTATCTTCTCATCTTCGACGATGCGAGGAATCTGAAAACGGCGCTGAAAGAATTTTCAAAGATTTTTTTCGGTGCGGACGGAGAAGGAGCAGACGCGGAACGGATTTCCAGACTGATAGACGAAGAAAACTTTTCCGATTGTATGTTTTTTCCCGAATCGGGAAAAAAATTTTCGGTGGAGGACGCGGAGCGTATCATCGAGGAAAGCGCGTTAAAGCCGATTGAAGGGAATAAAAAACTTTTCGTCGCGGGCGATTTTGCCGAAGCGACGACACAAGCGCAGAACAAACTTCTGAAACTTTTGGAAGAGCCGCCCGAAGGAGTGTATTTTCTTCTCGGAGCGACCGTATCGTTTTCCGTGCTTCCGACGATTCTTTCCCGCACGGAAAAGCTAGAAATTCCCCCGTTTACGCAAAAGGAAGTCACGGCCTGCTTAAATCGCCTTTATCCCGGCAAGGAGAGCGAAACGGGGCTCTGCGCGGCCGCGTCGGGCGGAAGCGTAGGAGCGGCTCAAAATATTTTGGAAGGCGGATACTATAAGCAGCTCGTTTTAGACGCCTTCGAGCTGGCGGAGACGGACCCTTTCCGCCTCCCCTCCATCGTAAAGCGGGTGGGAGAGACCAAATATAAAAAGGAACTCGTCTCCTTGCTCAGGCTGATTTTCCGCGACGCGCTCATTTTAAAGACTTCAAAAATAAACGGCGTGGCGCCCTCGGATAAGACGGGGAAAAACCGTGCGGAAAACTATCTCATGCTGAAATCGGAGCTTGGCAGATTAAAAAGTATAAGTGATTATTATAGATTGACGGCGCTCATCACGGCGCAGGAGGCACTGAGCGAAGCGGAGAAGCAAATCCGTTTCAACGCGGTATTTCCCCAATGTTTGGAAATCTGCATGGCGAAAATCATAGAACAGAACAATCGTTGACCTTGCGGGATTTTTTGAAAGGCGCAATTTTTGTTCCATCTCGGAGATTGCGGCAAAATCGCCCGATGAGGCACATAAGGAAGATATATGACAAAAGTAGTGGTAATCAAATTCAAAAACGGCGGAAAGCTGTATTATTTTTCTCCCCGACCGGGAGACGTATACGAACGGAACATGCCCGTAGTGGTCGAGACGGCGCGGGGATTGGAATTTGCCTGGGTGGCCTATCCCGAACGGGAGGTAGAGGACAGTGAAATCGTCCCGCCCCTGAAATCCATCGTGAGAATCGCGAACCAGCGCGACAAAGATTTTTACGCTTCCTGTGAAGCGAAAAAGCCGCAGGCGATGAGCATCTGCAAAGAGAAAATCGCGAAGCACGAATTGGACATGAAGCTCATCGACTGCGAATATACGTTCGACGGAACGAAAATCGTCTTTTATTTTACCTCTTCGGGGCGGGTAGACTTTCGCGAGCTGGTCAAAGACCTCGCTTCCGTATTTCATATCCGAATCGAACTCCGTCAGGTCGGCACGCGGGACGAAACGAAATATCTCGGCGGAATCGCGCCCTGCGGGCGGGTGTGCTGCTGCGCGGGGAACATGCCCGAATTTAAGAAGGTGAGCATCAAAATGGCGAAAACGCAGGGTCTTTCTCTGAACCCCGGTAAAATCAGCGGGCTCTGCGGCAGACTCATGTGCTGTTTAAGCTACGAGAGCGACTACTATGCGGAAGCGTACAAAAAAGTTCCCAAGCTCGGCGCGGAGGTGGGAACGCCCGACGGAAAAGGGACGGTCGTTTCGGTCAATATGCTGAAAATGACGGTCAAAGTCAAAATCGACGACCACAACGGCGGGCTTATTTATAAGGATTTTCCCGCGGAGGAAATCCGTTTCAAAAAAACGCAGGAAAAAGAATCCGAAAGGGAAGAAACGGAAGAACTTTCCGAATAATATTGTTGTTCGTCTCATACCTGCCCTACTGTTTACGGCGAGCATTGGACGAAAAGCGGAGAAAACAAGGGAGGGGATTCGGCATATCGAATCCCCTCCCTTTTATTTTCTGTTTTGATTTTTTCGTTCAGCCGATGCGGATAACGACGAGGTAAGCTCCCGTTCCGCCCTGTAAGGACAGAGCCGTGCTCAAATCATAAAATTGCAGAGCCAATTCGTCCTCCGCGTCGAGCGTTGCGATCAAAGAGACGGAAAAGAAGGTATCCGCGACGGAAGTAGAGCGAACGGTTCCCGAAAGGAGCGTTCCGTTTTTCAAAATCCGCGTCTTTACGAGCGTGGACTGAACGGTTTTAACGCCGTATGTCAGGAAGTAAGCGCCGCTCTGTCTGACGGTGAAAGAGGTGAAATCGGGATTTGCGGAAAATCCGTCGGAAGCGACGGTATTCAAGGGAATGGGAGTCCCACCCACGTCCACGTTGAGAGAAATTCCTCCGGTATGCAGAGCGGACAGGTATTCCTGCGCGCGCATCTCTCCCGGATCGCCCTTTTCTCCCTTATCTCCTTTTTCGCCCTTTTCTCCCTGTAAGCCCCGTTCTCCCGCAAAGCCCTGTATTCCCTGCGGGCCGGGAGTTCCGGGTACGCCGCGGGGGCCTCTCGGTCCCTGCGGGCCGACGGGGCCGGGAATGAGTTCCACCTTTTGACAGCAGCAGGGATAACCGTTGCAGTCGAACCCGCTGCATTTGAAATATTCCGCCATAGTTTCTCCTTTATCTCGCGAGGAAATTATTCTCTTTCATCTTATGAGAGAAAGGAAAAAAACGTGCGTTTCAGACTCTGAAAATTTTTTTGTTTTTCCTTTTGAAGAGCTCCACGGTGAACGCAGTTCCGCCCGTGGTTTTGCGGCAATAGCAAATCAAAATATCCGCTTTTTCCTCCATATACTCGTTTCTCCTGAGCATACAGCCGGAATAATATTTATCGGAAAGAATGACTTTGATGTCGGCGGCCTCAACGAGCCTTTCATACCGCCTTTTATCCCTTTCCCCGAAAAACTTTTCCTGACCGATACAGGGGATACAGGCGACGAGGACGACGGAAGGGAACTCGCTCTTTAATTCCATGACACATTCCGCGGCGGCGAGGTCGAAGCCCACCGCCATGCCGCAATAGAATACCTTCACCCCGTCGAGAATCCTTTCCCGAATCGTCCTTTTGAGCTTTTCCCTGTCAAAATCCCGCCCCAGACTTCTGTGCCCCGTAAAGGCGCAGGAAGAAAATTCCGGCACTTTTTCGCACCCTTCCAAGTTAAACGCGCTCGATTCTTCTTTCATTTTTTTCTTACAGGGGACTTTTTCTCTCTTTTCCGTTGCCTCTTGGATATTTCGCGGGCGTCGGCCGTACCTTTTCGATCACCGCCAAGCTCCTTTCCCCGTAATTTTCAGGCAACGAATAAACAAATACGTCCCTTTTCCTCCCCCCTAAAATTTTATAGGCGCTTTCCGCTTCGGAGATTTCTTCCGTATCCCCGCTCTTATACGCCACGAACGCCCCGCCCGTCCTGACGAGCGGAAGGCAATATTCGCTCAAAGTGTTCATTCTGGCCACGGCCCTCGCGACGGCGAAATCGAACTTTTCCCGATATTTTTCCTCTTTCGCGGCGTCCTCCGCGCGAATATTCACAATATTCATTCCCGTCAAGCCGAGGTTATCCACAACCACGCGCAAAAATTCACACTTTTTTCCCACGCTTTCCAATAAAGTAAAGGATAAATCCTCCCTGAGCAGCTTCAAAACCACAGACGGAAATCCCGCTCCCGAACCTACTTCCGCGACGGAAGCTCCCTCTTTGAAAAGTCCCGTTCCCGCACTGCTGTCCAAAAAATGCTTGTAAAAAATATCCCGCTCGTCCGTAATGGACGTCAGATTGTATTTTTGATTATATTCCAGCAATAAAGAACGAAATTGCTCGAATTTTGCACGTTTTTCGCCGGAAATCAACGCTTGATTTACCTGTAAAATCTTTTCGATATCCATTTCGTTTTTTATTATAACATACCTGAAAACAAAATTCAAGCGTTATCGGAAAAAATTTCCTTCATTCCTTCAAAAAAGCATTTACGCTTCCTTTTTCTCGCTTGTCCACAGCATGAGGATAACTTTATCCACAATGTGAATAACTTTTGTGGATAACTTTTTCAAATATTATTTTTATTCATGAAATATATTATTTTTATAAACTCAAATTTTCTGCGAACAAAAGTTTTCCACTTGTCCACACTCGATTCACAGCGTTATCCACAAGAAAAATGCGAGTTATCCACAATGCTTTTATACTGAAAAACAGGCCTGTCCAAGCGAAAAAACGGGACTTATCCACAATTCCACCGAGACTACTATTAATACTAATAATACAATTCTATCATAAAAAATCAACGAGGCGGACGTAAGGAGCGAGGGAAAAAATTTTCTTAAAAATTTCCCGCGAAAAAGATTTTTGCTTGCCAAAAACGGACAGATATGGTAAAATGAATTCGAATCGTAAGGATTAACGACGAGCCGCCGTATTCCGGCGGAAAAAAGGAGTGGAAAGCAATGAAATTTATCAGCGAAGGGCTCATACTTTCGGACGCGGCGATGACGGTCAGCAAGGCCTGCTCGACCAAGACGACGACGCCCGTTCTCGAATGTATCAAAATCAGCGCGCAGAACGATGCGGTGACGTTGATCGCGTACGACGGAGAAATTTCCATTGAGAAAAAAATCAAAGCGGACGTTCTCGAAGAGGGAGAAATTTGCGTCAACGGCAGATTTTTCTCGGATTTCATGGGAAAGGTTTCGGGAATGAACGTAGTCATCTCCACGGAAGAGAAGGGATTGGAAATCCGCTACGGGGATTCGGAATCTTTTTTGCAGGTGCTCTCCGCGGACGAATTTCCGCTCATCAAGGCGGAGGCGGGAGACGATTATTTCGAGGTGAAGGAATCGGATCTGAAATCGTTGATCGCAAAGACGGTATTCTGCTGCGCGACGGACGAGAGCAGGCCCATTTTGAAGGGCTGTCTTTTGGAGACGGAGGGAAATAAGCTGCACGCGACGGCGCTGGACGGTTACAGAATGGCGGTATCGGAATGTGAGGCGAAAACGGGCAGAGGAAACGTAAAGCTGGTCTGTCCCGCGCGCACGCTCACGGAGATTTCGAGAATGCTCGAAAACGGGGAAGAGACGTTAAAAATTTACGTGGCGAAGAATATGCTTTTCGTGTCCGTAAACGATACGGTGCTCACGTCCCGCCTGTATACGGGGGAATTTGTCAACAAGAGCAATATTTTCCCTTCCGTATTCACGACGGAGGTCTATGTTTCCCGCGCGGATCTCATCGACAGCGTAGAGCGCGCATCGATTCTCATCAGGGGAGATAAGAATAATCTGATTATTCTGGACATCAAGGGCGGAAACATTCTCATCACGGCGAATTCGGAGATCGGGAACGTGGCGGAGTGCGTAAAGGTGGAAATGTCGGGCAAAGAACTGAAAATCGCAATGAACGGAAAATTTGTCTTGGACGCATTAAAAGTGCTCAGCGAAGAGACGGTGAAATTGTCGTTCAACAATGCGATTTCGCCGTTTACGCTCGAAAATAAAGAGGCAAAAGAGGACGCATATTTGATTTTACCTGTAAGAACGGGCTCATAATCGCTTGACGGCGGGCGGAAAAGTGCGCTATAATGTAAAGTGAGTCGTTTGCGGCTCTTTTTATCGAGGCCGCGAACAGCAGAAGCGGTTTTTCCGCCGGCGGAAAAAAATAAAAAACAAATCCAAAACAGGAGACAAAGAAAATGAAAAGAACGTATCAGCCCAAAAAGAGACAGAGAAACAAGGTGCACGGATTCAGAAAGAGAATGTCCACGAAGTCGGGACGGAACGTGCTCAAAAGACGCAGAAACAAGGGCAGAAAGAAACTTTCCTATTAAGGACAAGCACCCGGACGGGAAAGGCCGCAGTACAGATTCTGTAAATGCGGCTTATTCGTTATTATCCGTATTTTCATGAAGCTCTTTGCGGGAGAAGAGAATGAATTATCTGAGACTTAAAAAGCAGGCGGATTTCCAAAAGCTGTTTACGAAAGGCAGGCGGGCGTTTTCCCCCTCGCTCACGATGATTTATTTTCCCGCGAAGGAAATGCGCATGGGAATTTCCGTGGGCAAGCGCCACGGCAAGAGCGTAAAACGCAACAGGATAAAGCGCCTCCTTCGGGAAGCGTTCCGCGCCGAACGGGAAGAGATGAATGGAAATTGGTCGGTGGTGCTCGTGCCGAAAGTCAGGGACGAATACGACCTGAACACCTTCAAAAGACACTTGAAATGTATGATAAAGAAGGAAAAACTGTAAATATCGGCCTTTCCGCACTTATCAGAGCGAACGGAATATATCTGAAAAAGAAAGTCTTTAAGCCGTATCTCAAAATGCTGTGCATGCGGTTGATTCTCTTTTATCAGCGGAGGATTTCAAAGCATACCTGCCTGTATCGCCCCACCTGCTCTCAATATACGTTGGAATGTATCAACAATCACGGGGTGCTCATCGGGATATTGCTCGGCGCATGGCGGATTTTGCGCTGTAATCCCTTTTCCAAGGGAGGTTACGATCCCGCTCCCGAAAAATATTTCAAAAAGCGCTGGGTGCTGTGACGAGAAAACGTATTTCTATTGCGTCGAAGAGATGCTTTGAAAAATATCAGGCAAGGCGCTGTGCGGCAAAACGTTCGGGCCGGACGGACATTCATTCGGACATCAAAAAGGTTTAGAATAAAATAATGAACTTTCTCACTTTATTGGCAAGCGATCCCGTCATTCCGTTTCTCGGAAGGACGTACGATATTTCCCTGAACTGGCTGGGGCAGCTCATTCGTATCCTCATAGAGGGGATAGGAATTGTAGGCGTCGGCATTATTGTGTTTTCCATCATTTTGAGAATGATTGTTCTCCCCTTCGATATTTATCAGAGGGTGACTATGCGCAAGCAGAACATCAAGATGAAAGAAAACAAGGAAAAAATGGAGAAACTGCAAAAGCAGTACGCCAACGACAAGGCGATGTATAATCAGAAACTGATGGAAATGTATAAGGAAAACGGCATTTCCATGTTTTCTTCCTGCCTTCCTGCCATTTTGTCCCTCGTCGTATTCTTCGTCGCCATCAGCGCGTTCAACTCCTTTTCTCAATACGCGAATATTCAGAACTATAACTCCATGGCGGATTCCTATAACGCCTATCTCAATCCCTATTGCGCGGAGCTCAAAGAGGAAAATATTTCAGATTTTACCCTCGACGGGGAGAACGGAGAACAGCAGAAATTTCTTCTTATCAAGGATGAAGCGGGCGAAAATAAGTACATTTATTATACGGTAGTGTATAATGAGAATTACGCCGCGGAAGATTTCAACTATATCAAGACTTCCGAAAAGACCTATTACGTCGACGCGGAAAAAATGTATGCGGACGAGGAATGGAAACCCGTGGTGGACGAGCTGGTTTCCGCTTCCAAGGAGACGGAAAATCCTATCACTTGGGAAAATGCGTGCAGGGACGCCCTCGTGTCCGCCGCGCAGGACGAAGTGAAGAAAACCTACAATACCGTCGTAAAGGACAGAATGAGTTTCGGCTGGATCAAGAATATCTGGGTGACGGACGCTTCCTATAAGCACCCCGTATTGAGTTACAGCGAATTCAAATCCACTGTCTCCCGCGAAAAGTTCTCCACGGAGGATGGAAAGGTGAAATTCTCTTCCATCAGCGGCTATACCGACGTATACAATGAAAACAGTTACAACGTCGTAACGGCGAAATTGTCCGCGGAAAAATCCCAAGCGAACGGATACTTTATCCTGATCGTCCTTTCGATCGGTACGATCCTTTTACAGCAGTTCGTATCCATGCGCTCGCAGAAGGAACAGACGCAGTTCTCCTCCGTGGACGGAAAAGGCATGTTCAATCAGAAGATGATGCTCGTCATCATGACGGTCATGTTTGCCATCTTCGCGTTCATGTATAGTGCCGCCTTCTCCATTTATATGGTCACGAGCAACATCCTCTCCCTGATCATGACGCTTCTCATCAATAAAATCGTGGAAGTGACCATGAGCAAAAAGGAAGAAAAGGCCATGCAGGAGCAATATAACAAGCGTTTCCCCGGCCGCGTGTACGTCTCGGAAAAGGATAGGGCGAAGTCCGAAAAAAATAAGGCAAAGGCCGATAAAACAAAGACGAACAAAAAGAAACAGAAATAATATTGACGGAATAAATCGGATAAACAGAGCATTTTATGACAGGAGGTCATAGACATCATGGAATATAAGGAATTTACCGGAAAAACCGCGGAAGAAGCGATCGAAGCCGGTCTGAATGAATTGGGGCTTTCAAGGGAGGAAGCGGATATTCGCATTTTGGAGGAAGGAAAGAAAAAATTATTCGGCTATGTCAAGGCTCGCGTGGAAATCGCTCCTAAGGCCGCGGAATGGGTCTCAGACGATGAAAACGGGACGGGGTTGACAGGGAGTAAGACCCCCGACAAAAACGCCGCAGAAACGAATTTAGAGGTTTCTAATGTTCATCGGGATTCTCTCGGACGGACGGACGGGGAACGGGCGGTGGAATTTTTGGAGGGACTGCTCGAATTATTGAAGATCACCGCCTGCACGGAGCTGAAAAGGGAAGGCGAAAAAATCGAAATCGAAGTGACGGCGGCGAATACGAAGGCGATTATAGGCAGACACGGCGAGATGCTGGACGCGATTCAGACGGTTGCGGGCGCCGTGGCGAATACGGGCCGCGAGGAATACAAGAGAGTGGTGGTAGACTGCGAGAACTATCGGGAAAACAGGGAGGCCACTTTACAAAATCTCGCCTATAAGCTGGCGGGAAAGGCCGTTCGCTATGCAGAAAAAATCAAGCTGGAACCCATGAACCCCTATGAGCGCAGAATTATCCACGCGGCTCTTTCGGGCAGACAGGACGTGACGACGGAGAGCGAGGGCAAGGAGCCGTACCGCTATATCGTCATCGTTCCGTCCAATTTGCGCGATCCCGATGCGCCCGCCTATTCCGCGCGCGAGGATCGGTCCCGCGGAGGCTTCGGCAACCGCGGCTATCGTCGCGGATACAACGGATATAATAACGGGTATAACAACGGATACAGAAAGCCGTATAATCGGGAAGGCCGAGACGGAGACGGGTATAGAAAGCCCTATAACCGCAGCGGCAGGAGACCCTATAATCAGGACGGGGAGTACAGAAAACCGTACAATCAAGACGGAGAGTATAGAAAACCGTACTATAATAACGATGGTTACAAGAGACCGTATAATCAGCGCCGCGATGAGGGCGGAACGGATTTTTCGGGAGAGAAGAAGTCCTACGATAAGCCTCGTACCTCCTACAAAAAGCCTTCGTCCGACTTTTTCGGCACCTACCTCGGCAACAGCAAGGACAAAGATAACGGCGAAGAATGAATCGCGGGCGACGACGAAGGGAGTTGCCGTAAATTTCCCGTCCGAAGGTCGGCAGGTCGAATTTTGCGGAAAATTTACAAAAAACGCTTGACTTTTTCGGAAAATGTGATATAATATATCTAAACTGAACAAAGAAAACTTGTCAGACTGACGATACTGCAAGTTGAGGGAGTAATTTGCGCACGGTTCATTACGGAACCATACGTAACGAAATCCGACTTATTGACGGAAGGGCAAATCCGTTCGGATGGCTTTTAAAAAATGAGACTCATGCACTGTGTGGAAACATACGATGTATGGGTCTTTTTCGATAAAAGGAAAGCCCCCCTGTTCGGCGGGAGGAAAATCCCCCCGTTTCGGGAAAGTGACTCTTTTCTTTCTCTTTGTCGGTATGTAACAATCAAGATAAGAATATCCTAAAAAGGAGGATTTTCAATAATGTGGTATAATTCGTTGACGACGCCCGAAAAAGTATTTTTCTATATCGCCGTTATCGGAACGGTGCTGCTCGTCGTACAGATTATTCTGATGCTCGTTTCCTTCGGCGGCGACGCCGACGCGGACGGGGATTTCGGCGGAGACGGGGATTTCGATACTCCGGACGGCGGGCTCGGCGTTTCTCTGTTCACGCTCAAAGGCCTTACGGCCTTTTTCGCCATCGGCGGTTGGGTAGGACTTCTCATTTTACAGATCAATTCCAAAAATATCGCGCTCGCCATTATCGTCTCTTTGGTGTCGGGACTCTTTTCCATGGTTCTCGTCGCCCTCGCGCTTCGCGGCATCGCAAAGTTACAGTGCAACGGCAATCTCGATAAAGAAAAATTGATCGGAAAAGAAGCTACTGTATACGTATCCATCGCGCCTTCCCGCACGGGCAGGGGAAAAATCGTCCTCACCGCGCAGGGCGCCTATACGGAGCTCGACGCCGTCACCGACGACGCCGAACGCATTCCCGTGGACGAAAGAGTCGTCATTTCCGAAATCGGCTCCGATTATATGGTCGTCAAAAGACTTGCCGAAAAGCAGGCTTCTGCGGCGGAAAACTCTGAGTGCGCGGAAGAGAAGTCCGAAGAAAAATAAACTTCGGCGGAAAATGAAAAAAGTTTTATGAAAAACGGTCTCGCACCGTAACGAAAACAAAGAAAAAAAATAAGGAGAATAAAGAAAAATGTTTACTCAAAATTTACTCGCGGGAGGCGGGAGCGTCGGGATCATTCTCATCGTCGTTGCCGTGCTCATCCTCGTGATGCTGCTTCTCGTCATTATGACCAGAATCAAGACCTGTCCGCCCGATAAGGTCTTGGTCGTACACGGTAAGGTGGGCAAGAGCGCCGACGGAACGTCCAGAAGCTCCAAGTGCATGCACGGCGGCGTCTGTCTCGTCCTTCCCTTCCTGCAAAAATATACTTTCCTCGATCTGACGCCGCTTTCCATCAGCGTCGATTTGAAGAGCGCACTTTCCAAACAGAATATCCGTATCGACGTGCCTTCCATTTTCACGGTCGGCATTTCCACCGATCCCGCGGTCATGCAGAACGCCGCCGAACGTCTTTTGGGGCTTACCCTCCAAAATATTTCCGATCTTGCAAAAGATATTATCTTCGGTCAGCTCCGTCTCGTCATCGCGACCATGGAAATCGAGGAGATCAACACCGACCGCGACAAATTCCTCGACGCCATTTCCCGCAACGTGGAGGGCGAACTCAAAAAGATAGGTCTCAAACTCATCAACGTCAACGTGACCGATATTTCCGACGAATCGGGATATATCATCGCGCTCGGCAAGGAGGCCGCCGCAAAGGCGATCAACGACGCGAGAATTTCCGTCGCCGAAGAGGACAAGAAAGGTTCCATCGGTCAGGCAAACGCGAAAATGCAGGAGCGTATCTCCGTCGCCGAAGCCGAATCCGCCGCTATCGCGGGCGAAAACAAGGCAAAGGCGGAAATCGCGCAGTCCAAGGCTATCCTCCGCGAAAAGGAGGCGGAGTCCTTGAAGCTCGCCGTGACCGCGGAAAAGGTTCAGGAGGCGAAAGCTCTCGAAGAATCCTACCTCGCGCAAAAAGAAGCGGAAATTTCCCGTGCGGCTAGAGAGGAAGCTACCCGTCAGGCGGATATCATCGTCGCCGCCGAAATCGAAAAACGCAAAATGGAAATCGACGCGGAAGCGCAGGCCGAACAGATGCGCCGCAAGGCCAAGGGTGAAGCCGACGCCATCTATGCGAAAATGGAGGCCGAGGCGCGCGGTATTCAGGAGAAACTTTCCCGTCAGGCAGAAGGTCTCGCCAATATCGTGAAGGCGGCGGGTTCCGCAGACGAGGCCGTGAGACTCATGGTTACCGAAAAGCTCGAAAGCATCGTTTCCGAGCAGGTAAAGGCTATTTCTAACCTCAAAATCGACAAGGTCACCGTTTGGGACAACGGCGAAAACAAGGACGGAAAGACGTCTACCGCAAACTTTTTGTCGGGCATGTTGAAGAGTTTGCCTCCTCTCGAAGAAGTCTACAATATGGCGGGACTCTCCCTGCCTAAAATCGTGGCTCCTCAAAAGGAGAGCGAAACCGACGGGGAAGCTCCGGACGGAAAGAAGGAAAACAAAGAGCCGACAAAAAAGACAAGTAAATAAAAATCCGAACTGCGGCGGAACGGGCTTTTAGCCCGTTCCGTATGCGGTTACAGGGGAAAATAATGGAAGATTGGGAAAAAAAAGATAAACAAGATAAGCAAGAACCAAAATGGTATGAAAGGACTTCGGACGGAACGGCTTGGTACGAAAAGTCTTACGGATTTGAGGAAAACGGACAGGAAAATTTGAAAATCCCCGACGCGGAGAAAGAGGAAAAGAAGCCGATTCAAAGCGAAACGGAGTTTAAAAAGGGTGAAATCTTTTCGGACGGCAGGAGGAGAGAAGAAAAAGAATTATTCTCCGATAGGGCGGAAGCTGAGGAAAGGAACGTTCTTTCAGATAAAACGGAATTTGAGGGAATGGAAAACTTTTCGGACGAGGCGGGATTCGGAAGAGAAGAAAATTTTTCGGACAAGACGGGATTTGAGCGAAAAGAAAAAGTTCTGCCCTCGGAAGAATGGGCAGCGGAATACATAGAAAAAACAGAGCCGTTCGCAGAGGAGACGGGTTTTCCGAACAGAGAAATTTATGCGGACGGAGAGGAGGGAAAAATTTTTCTTCCCGATATTCTCCCCGAATTTGCGGCGGATAAAATTTCCGACGAAAAGGCGTACATAAGAAAAAAACTGCTTTCCAATCGGGAAAAGACCGAAGCCGCCGAAAAGAAAAAATACGAGCAAAAGAAAAAAACGTTCCGATTGGTGATAGCCCTTTTTGTCTGGTCGGTGATTTTGTTTATTTTGGGCTGCATCGTATTTTCGGGATATGTGATTTGCGGGTCCTTTATTCTCTTTTTAGTCGCGGTTATTGTCTGGGCGTCTAAAATTCCGCTTTGGAAAAGCGGGGCAGACCTCATGAAAAAAATAGAAAAATTTCAGCTCATCAGACCCTATGCCGTCAAAAGAGAGTGCGTATACGAAGTTTCGGAGCTAATTGAAGAAAATTCGGCAAGGTTTGCTTTGAGACTGTATTACCAAATAGACGGCGCGATGAAAGACGCCGCTACTCAGCAGCTCTATACGGAAACGGAAATAGAAACGCTGGAAAAGGCTTTCGTGAAAGGAAAGCTCGTCGCTGCCTGCCTCAAAGATAATTTTTTAGGGGATACCGTGATCGTCTGCGAACCGCAGATATTTGAACCTATCCGAAAATAAAAGAGTCGAAACGGACGGAAAACGCGGGCGGAAAAGATTTGATTTTTTCGCCCCTGTTGTTATATAATAAATATGCTCGGGTTACACGGCAAACGGAATCGGCGTTTGCGAACATAAAAAATCAAACAACGGAGAAAAAATAATGAAATTCGTATTCAGCGACGGAGAAAAGCTCGGCGTGTACGACGACGGAAAAATTCAGAAATTTGAAAGCACCTATATCACCCATTACCGCGAAACCGCGACGAAAAGCGCCAAAAATAAAGAATGGAAAACGCAGGGACATGCGGCTCAGATGATGTCGGAGGGCTATTATTGGAACGAAAGGGAAGAATCCGTGACGGCCGCCATTCACGGCGTGGCGCTCACCGAAGAGGACAACAAAATCGTATATGCTTTTTCCGTCAATAATTCCTCGGGAATTTATTCCAAACTCCTCGACGACGAAATAAAGACCGAAGCCCACATCGTCTCTGCTAACGACGTGGAATTTATGTCCGTGTCCTATGCCGCCGACGGGGAAATGCTCGCCGCCGTGCAGGTGGATTCCGTGACTTCCCGAATCGCTCTGTTCCCGAAAAACAGCGGCGATTATAAATGTATCACGGGCGGCGACAGCCTCGATGAAAATCCCTCCTTCGATTTCGCTGAAAATTGCGTATTGTTTAATTCTTACGGCGTGGGCAGGGACGCGAACAACAATTTCATCGAATACATGCCTTCGGAAGTTTATCGGCTGAACCTGTCCACGCTGGACGTGGAGCTCGTCGTCTCCGATCCGAAATTTTCTTACATAAAGCCGTTGGCCGATCCGAAGGGCGACATCTATTGCATCAAAAAACCCGGCAGCGAAAAGACGGGCGGAAATCCGATCGTCGAAATTCTCATGATCCCCGTGCGCATCGTACAGGCAATCGCGGGCTTTATTTCCGCTTTCGTCATGTGCTTTTCGGGAAAATCCCTCGTCTCGGGACAGAGCGGACGTTCCGCGCTCGGCGACGGCAGCGCAGCTAAAAAGGGCGGCGACGCGAAAAAAGTCTTTATCAACAATAATCTGCTCAATGTCGATAAGGAACTGAAAAAGAACAAAAAACAAGAGGATTACGGCTTTATTCCGTCGAGCTGGAAAATCGTGCGGCTGGGAAAAAACGGTGCGCCTGAAACGGAAATCGCCTCGGGCGTGGCGGATTTCTGTATCGTCGAAGAGGACGGAAAAACAAAATTTATCTACACGAACGGAAAACACATCTTTTCCGTAGAGGAAGGGCAAAAGAGACAAAAGCTCGCGGATACCGATTTTTGTCTCAAAGTGGGCAGCATCGCCCGCGCTCATTCGGACGGGAAACTGTTCGATCTCATTTGAGCGGCGGGAAACGGGAAAACAGTAACGAGCGGAGACAGTAACGAGCGGAGACAGTAACGAACGGAGACAGTAACGGACGGAAATAGTGACGGACGGAAGCAGTGACGGACGGAAACAGAGAAACGAAAATAAGCCGGCGGGAAAATAAAATACTCCCCGGAAAGCTCGGAGCGCTTTTCGGGGAGCGTTTTTTATAGTTATTGTTTTTGCGGCTGGCGGGTATCCGAAAAAGCCGCTACGTTTTTCGCGCGCATGCGGTATACGAAGAAATAGAGGGGTACGCCCAACGCATAGACCCAAACCGCTTCGGTCGCCGCGAGAGACGCGACGTAAGTCCAATAAGTGACTGCTTTCGTTCCGTAAGTCAGATCGCCGCACAAAAAGACGATGATGACGGGAATGACGAATGCGTTCAGGAGAACGGGAAAAAGTCCTCCGAGCACGATTTTCGGCGCGTGCGAACGAATGAATTTTCCTACCGCCCAAGTGCCCGTCGCCGCGAGCAATGTCGCCAAAGAGCCTAAAAATACGTCGTACACCCAAAAAGGAGACGCGATATTGCTCAGCATACAGCCGATATACAGTGCGGGCACCGCTTCGGGAAAGAAGAGGGGCAGAATGCAGAGCGCTTCGGCGGGGCGGATTTGCAGAAATCCGTTGTAGGCGATTGCCCCGAACGAATAAGTGAGGGCTACGTACAGCGCCGCGATGATTCCCGCGCGGCAAAGGCGTTTCGCCGTAAAAAATCCTTTCATATTCAATTTTACCTCGGTTTTTTTATTCGGAAGTGTTCTCCGAAAACCTTCCGTATGCCGTATTATATCACCTCGTGCGGGAAATTGTCAACTTTTTTATACAAGAGAAATGCAATTTCTGCGTTTTTTCATAAATACGGAAAAATGTAAAAATATTACATTGTTGTTACAAGACATGGTAATTTTTTTTACAAATACATGTTATAATTTTGTACAGATTCAGGAGGCTTTTATGAAAAAAATTATTTACATGTTTCTGACGGCAATTCTGGTTATCGTATCGCTGTTTTCCGCGGTCGGTTGTAAGGACGGACAGGAATCTTCGGAAAACCAGAAATACGACGTGACGATCAAGGTAAAAAACACGTTGGGAGAGGAATGGATATTTACACCGGAAATAGAAGAAATGGAATACGAAATGGAATATACGGGAGAGGACGTGGATTTTTATGTAGAATCATACCAGCTGAGAGATCATCCGGAATGGGGAGATCTCTGGCTGACGCCCAGCCGTATAGATTATCCGAATACCTTTAAGGTCTACCCGTTTCTTTATACGGATCCGGAGGGAAATCAAAGTGAAACCAATTATGTAAATGAGAGAGGAAAATATGTTTTTTCCTGTGATGCAAATTCAAGTTCACCCTTATGGAATTACCGATATATCAATTTATATATCACGGTTGTTTAAGAGAAAATAAAAGGAGGAGTTTTTATGGAAGAAACGGAACTGAATGAAAAAATTTCCGAAAAGAAGGAAAAGTTGAAAAAGCTGTACGAGTCCTTGGGCGTTTACAAATGGGAGTGTATTCCCGGAATCATCGGGCTGATTTGTCTTGCAATCGTAAGCATTCCGATTATATGTTCGTCGGGGAAACTCAAATGGATAGGAATAGTCATGTTGGTCGGATCAATAGTAATCATTGCTTTTTTAGGATTTATGTTGAAACGATTATACAGAGAAATCGAAAATGCCGAGGAAGAGATTCGATCTTTTGAACGTGAAAAACGATTAAATTTTGAAGAAAAAAATCTTACGGGACGGGAATGACAATTTACACGATTTCCCGACGGCGGTTTCTGCCGCTCATCTCCCAAAGCAGGGACGAGAGTCCGTCCGATATGATTTCCGCCATAGAATATACGAGATTCAGCCGCGTCGTATTCAAAAGCCCGTAATTCAAAACCGATTTCTCCGCTACGATTCCCATAATGGAAATATCTCCGATACTCCCCAGCTTTTTATTGGCTCCCGCGCCGGGAAACAGGGGAGTATCGCTCACTTTTATCAGCCCGATGTCCCCCTCGCTCCCTACCGCCGCATCTACCGCGATAATCCTTTTGCCGCGGTGCGTCTCTCTCAGAAAAGAACGCATGTATTTGATTTCCTTCGCCGTCACGGGCGCCGACAGCGTACCGTACAAAAACGAACAAAGCCCCTGCGTCTTATACTTCAACATGGAACCTACGATCGGCCCTAGACTGTCTCCGATTGCTAAATCGCTTCCGATACACAATACTACCGGTAATTCGTCCTCCTTACAGGATTCCTTTTTCTTGCTCCGAGAGGGCTCGCGCAGAAATTTATCCACCGCCATCGCCGTTCCGTCGGCTGCCAGCTTGTTGAAAAGATTGAAACAGTATTCCATAAAAGGGGCTCCTTAAAACTTTTACAATCGGAAAGATTATTGCCCTTTTTCCTCCCGTTATACCCCATTCCGTTGAATTTTTTCGCCGTGGGGCTCAAAGACTTGAATTTCATGAAAATATATGTTACAATAAATAAAACTTCGCGCGGATAAAAACTTCCGCAAAAGGCAAAAAACATTTCGGAGGAAATCTGACTGTGTTCAATCTTTTGGCTTTTCAAGCCGCCTACGCACTCGACATCGCCTGTGCGCTCATATTAATTATTTGGGCCTTTATCGGAGCAAAGAAAGGGTTCGTGAAATGCTTTTTCGGACTCGTCTCTACCTTGATAGCCCTCATTCTCGCTATTACCTTGGCCTCCACCGTTTTGGGCTGGCTCGATTCCGCTTTCGGTATGACCGAATTTTTCAGCGGAAAATTTGAAAATACTTTCCTCAAAATCAACGGCTTTGACGCCGATATTTCTTCCGTCGGCATCGCTTCCGCTCTCGAAAACGTCAATCTCCCCGGATTTCTCAAAGACCTCATTTTGAAAAATCTCGGAGAGGTAAACAATCTTCCCGCCGGTACTACCCTCGCAAGTCAGGTCGCTCCCGTCGCTGCTCAGTTTGTCGGATTGCTCATTTCCGGTCTCGTTATTTTTATCGTCGCTCGGCTTCTGCTCCTCATCGTCGAGAAAATTCTTTCCTCGATCGTGCGTTCTTGGTCCGTGGCCGCCGCTTTGAACGGAATCCTCGGCTTCGTCGTCGGCGCGTTAAAGGCTCTCATCGTCATCTGCGCCGTCCTTGCACTTCTCTCCCTCATTCCGTCCGACGGGCTCGTTTCTTTCTTCGATAAGACCATCGTTTTGAAATATCTCTTTAACGACAACCCCTTGACAAAACTTTTAGGATTATTCATCAAATTCTGACCGATTCGGAAATGCAAAGCGGCCTACTTTTCCGTGGCATATAAGTATTATACATTGCAAGCAATACGAGCGCGCTTACCTATTTTACTTTTTAATTTGTTTGTTTTATAATATCTGAAAAATAAATAACAATTTAGCGATATTGGTATAGACAATATGGAAATAAGAGAGTTAAAAAAGAAGGATCATAAAAAGGTTATACAATACGCTATAAAAGGTATGCACTTCGGTTTGTATCTTAAAAATAAATTTTTGCTGAACGCATACGGTAAATATTTTTGGTGTTTGGAATATACTAACGCAACGCAAATAATAGCAGTTTATGAAGGCGATAAACTGTTGGGCGTTCTTCTTGCCGATATGAAAGGGGAGAAAAAGCCGTATAAATCGTTCCGGAAGAAATTGTATATAAAATTTATAGACTTTATTCAAAAATTATTTTTCAAAGGCGGCGTTATGCCTTATGAAGAAGCAAATAAGGAAATGTTTCGTGCATATTCGGAACGGCACACCCCCGACGGGGAAATACGTTTTTTAGCGGCAGATCCCGACGCAAAGGTTAAAGGTATAGGAACAATGCTTTTGAACGAGCTTGCACGGAGAGAAAACGGAAAAGAGCTTTATTTGTTCACAGACGACCAATGCACATACCAATTTTACGAGCATCGTGGGTTTGAGAGAATAGGCGAAAAAGATATTGTCCTTGAATTAGACAATACAATAAATCTTAAATGCCTGCTGTATCGTAAAAAATTACAAGCATAAATTACAATTTATATAGAAAAAGGAGCAAAGATTATTAGAAATCTCTGCTCCTTTTTAATCCCTATGGGAATTGCCGAAAATTTTATGCGAAAAATGCAAATATTCTGATGTGGAAAGCTGTGGATAACTTCTTTCAGTTTTCATCTATCCACAGAAAAAACAGCAAAAAATGGAGGATAGGGGATAAAAAACGCCCCTTTATCCCCCGTTTTTTCGACTTATCCACAAATAAATCTAAGATATTTGTCTTTTATCTGTTCGGGAAATTGATGAGTTATCCACAATTTTGCGTAAAAAAGAGGAAGAAATCGCGTTTAAGCTCAAGAAATTATTTAGTTTGCGCATTTTTTGAGAAAGTTATCCACAATAGTCTGAAAAATCGTGTGGACAACCTGTTTTTTATCCACATTCGACGTGGATAACTTCCGAAAACGAAAAGAAAATATGCTTTATAAATTTATCTTTGTATAGTTTCATTTCGATTATACAGTTTCATGTGAAACGATTCGGGGATAGAAAAGGGAAAAAAGGAACAAAATTTCATACAGGAAGGAAAAACGGCGGGAAAAACAGGGGAAGCAAAAAGCAGTGAGCAAAGAAACGAGGCGAGAAAAAGAAAGCCGTAAAACGGGGAAAGGGGGGCAAAAAGAAAGTTTTTGTTTTATCGTGTTAAATTTGTGAATGTTTGCTAAATGTTTAGAAATTTATACCACAAACGCTTGAAAAAAGAGCGGCCTTGTGGTAAAATGTAAAAGAGTCGTAAGACGGACGGAGCTTTATCTTCCGCTTGCCCGCTTCTTTTAAGAAAACGAGCTCGGAAACGGGGCTTTTAAGCAGTATCATTTTCAAGGAGTCAAGACATTGAACAAGAAAACCAAGACAATTATCTGGGTCATCGTCGCCGTCGTGCTGGTGGCGGTCCTCGGAATATTATTCGCGGAAATTATTTCCCCGAGATATGTCGAAATCAGCTTTTCGGAATTTAATCAGAAAGTTCTGGAAGGCAAAATTAATATTCAGGCCTGGTTGACCAAAGGTGTAGAGCTTGTCTACAAAGACCCCAATGCGGGCAGTATTTGGTCCAGCGTCATTACCATGCTCGGCATCGTGCTCGTCGCGGTCATCTTCTGGCTCATCATGCGCCAGGCGGCCGGCGGCGGAAAGGTCATGAATGTAGGCAAGACCAAGGCGCACGTTCAGAACAACCTCAAAGTGCGTTTCGCGGACGTCGCGGGCGCGGAAGAGGAAAAGGAAGAATTGCAGGAAGTCGTCGAGTTCTTGAAAATGCCCAAAAAGTTTTCCGACCTCGGCGCGAGAATTCCGCGCGGCGTATTGCTCGTCGGCCCTCCGGGTACCGGTAAGACGCTGTTCGCAAAGGCCGTTGCAGGCGAAGCGGGCGTTCCCTTCTTCTCCGTATCCGGTTCCGACTTCGTGGAAATGTACGTCGGCGTCGGCGCGGCACGAGTCCGCGACCTCTTCGATCTCGCAAAGAAAAATCAGCCCTGTATCATCTTCGTCGACGAAATCGACGCCGTGGGCCGCAGGCGCGGCGCGGGGCTCGGCGGCGGACACGACGAGCGCGAACAGACCCTCAATCAAATTCTCGTTCAGATGGACGGCTTTGAAACAAACGAGGGCGTCATCGTCATGGCCGCGACCAACCGCGCGGATATTCTCGACCCGGCTCTGCTTCGTCCGGGCCGTTTCGACCGTCAGATTCACGTCAATCTGCCCGACGTCAAGGGACGCGAACAAATTCTCAAGGTCCATGCGCGCAACAAGCCCATGGCTCCCGACGTCAACTTCAAGACCGTGGCACGCATCACTGCCGGCTTCTCCGGCGCGGATCTCGCCAATCTTTTGAACGAAGCCGCAATTCTCGCCGCTAGAAACGGCAAAAAGCTCATCGGAAACATCGAGCTTTACGACGGTATCAATAAAGTCCTCATGGGGCCTCAGAAAAAGAGCCGCGTCGTCACCGAAGCCGACAAGCGCTGCACCGCGTATCACGAGGCCGGTCACGCCATTCTCGCATGCCTTTGCAAGCACTGTGACCCCGTTCACGAGGTCTCCATTATTCCCCGCGGCAACGCGGCGGGATATACCATGACCCGTCCCGAAACGGACGACAACGACGTTTCCTACAACAAGCTCGTGGACAATATCTGCATGGCTCTCGGCGGCCGCGTCGCGGAAGAGCTCGTCATCAAAGACGTCACCACCGGCGCAAGCAACGATTTACAGCGCGTTTCCGATCTCGCTCGCCGCATGGTCACGCAATGGGGGATGAGCGAAAAGCTCGGCCTCGTCGCTTACGATTCCGATCAGCCCGTGTTCATGGGCATGGAATACGAATACGGCGGCGGAAGCCGCAACGGCTACTCCCAAAAGACCGCCGCGGAAATCGACGACGAAATCCGCCGTTTGGTCGCTTCCGCTCACGAGCGCGCCGTTCAGCTTCTGACGGAAAACCGCGCGATTCTCGACAATATGTCCCGCGTACTCGTCGAAAAGGAAACCATTTACACCGAAGAAGTCGCCATGCTCATGAAGGGCGCTTCCTATTCCGAAGTTATCGATTTTATGGATAAAGAGGAAGGCAAGCGCAAGGATAATCCCTTTGAGAATTTCTCCACCCCTTCCCCCGAACATCTGACTCCGAAGGTTTTCGGAAACTGAGTTTTTGACCTATGCCGCAATATATCTGCGGCCATACGAAAGAGCCGAGGAAATCCTTCGGCTCTTGTCTTTATAGACAGGAGTGTTTCCATGAAACGAACAAGAAAAATTCCCATTCCCGCCTCTTCTGCCGAAGAAAGGGAAATCGCCGTCGCAGACATCGATTGCGCGGGCGACGGCGCGCGATATGGAGAACAGTCTATTTCCGACGGCGGCGCGGCGGGTACTCCGCCCGAGGCGCTGAAAAAGCGCGCCGCTTATCTCCTTCTCAACGGCGTGCCTCTGCTCGTCGTCAATGAAGAGAAGGGGGGCAGGTATCGACTTTTGGCCGGAAAAAACGATCTCGCCGCGGCAAAGCTCGCCGGCATTTCCTCCGTCCCCGCCCGAATTTATCGATTTTCCGAACGGGATGCGGAAATTTTCGCCCTTACGGAAACGCTCAAAAGGGATTCCGCCGGCGCCATGGAAGGGGCTTACCTCATGAGAAGGCTGATTTCCGAGTTCGGCTGGACGCAGGACGAAATCGCCGCAGGAATCGGAAAATCCCGTCCCGCCGTCGCCAATTCCCTGCGGCTTCTGACGCTCGCACCCGAGGTCGTGGGACTGGTCGAAAGCGGAAGACTCTCCGCCGGGCACGCCCGCGCCCTCGTCTCCGTGCCCAAAGAAAAACAATTCGCTTTTGCCGAGGAGGCGCTCAAACGCGGATATTCCGTTCGGGAGACGGAACGCGCCGTCAAGGCTTTCCTGACTCCGCCCGAAGTCCTTCAATCGGAAAAGGCCGCTGCCGCCGCTGCCAAGAGCGCGGAGCTCAAAGCGCTCGTCGAGCGTATGCGCTCGGTGTTCAGAACCAAGGTTTCCCTTATCGGCAACGACAAAAAGGGCAGAATTTATATCGATTATTACACGCCCGAAGATTTGTATCGCTTTGAAGAAATGCTCGCCGTACTCGAAAGCAGTCCTATTTTCGACTGACGCGCGCGCGACAGTTATATAATATAGGCAAAACACGCGAAAGGAAATGGGACGCAAGGGGCGGGAGACGTAAGAGACAGGAAAGAGCAAGGGGACGGGAGACGTAAAAAAACGGGAAAGCGCAAAAGAGACGATAATGCGGGCGCGCCTCGGACGGGAAGGGAAAAGGCGGGAAATCGAAAAGTAAAAAAAGAGCCGTTCTCTCGAAAAGAGAGAACGGCTCCAATCATTTCCCCCTGCCGAATGTCCGACAGGGGGAATAAGATTACTTCGCAAAGAGCAGATGTCCCGTGATGATGAGATAGATGAGGTCGACGATGCAAAGTAACCACGTCCATCCCACGAGCAGGAAAAGCAGGAAGATTACGATATGCACGAGACTTTTTGTCCTCAGCATGACCGACAGTCTGATGAGACATTCCACAATCCAGCCTACGACGGGCAGAATGAGGAGCAGCACTTTCAGCAGTCTCGATTGACTGTTAAACCATTTATCAAATGTCATGATACAGCCTCCAAATTTTGTTTCAGTACTTATATTATACCACAATATAAAAAATAATGCAATACCTTTTTGTGAAAAACTTTACTTCTCCTTTTTTTCGTCCTCTTTTCCGCCGTCGCCGAAATCTATTCCCGACAAATCGTCGTGTCTCGCCCGCTTTTCTTCCTCCTCCTGCTTTTGCTTGCAAAGGAGCATGAGTCCGAAAAAGAGAAAGGCACCCAGAACGCAGATTCCCGCCATTCCCCAAGAAACCAGCGCGCCGAGCGGAATGACCAGCGCGACAAATACCGCCGCAATCAGCGTAAACAAAATCCGCAGTGTTTTCAAGATAAACGCCTCCGATAAGTTTGTCGGATTCATTGTAGCACAAAAAAGAAGAAAAAGTCAAGCGCGCGAAAAATGCAAAATTTTATGAGTATTAAAAAATAAAAGAGTCTCTTAATAATAAACCTCTTGACAATAATATTTATTCGTGATACAATATATATAAATAGTTAAGAATGAGGGGAGACCAATGCAAAACAGTGATAGGATTTGCTGTTTGAATAAAGAATAATATGATTAGGATAATGGATTAAAGCGGTTAACATTACAAAAAAACAACATTGATGTTGATAACTTGTTTTGCGTTTGTTTCTATTTTGGGAATGGGCAGACTGTCCGCTAACGCTGAGGAAATCGAAATTAATGATATGCGGGATTATTTGCTTTCCATTCAAAT
Organism: uncultured bacterium; assembly: GCA_934871445.1. GTDB lineage: Bacteria > Bacillota > Clostridia > Christensenellales > Borkfalkiaceae > Scatosoma. The sequence continues at coordinate 26,642 of CAKXBD010000009.1, forward strand.
GCCCGAAAGTTATCTCGATGCTTTGACTGACGAATAGATTGAAAAAACATATTATTCGTACTATGGTAATGCGTTGAAATCGGCGAGGTCGAGACAATGTATTTAAGCGAAGAAAACGAAAAAATTCAGATGAAATGGAATTTAGAAATTTTCCTTCGTATTTTTATAAAAGTTATACCAAAAAAGAATTGATAAATGTCAAAATGACGGCTTCTTCTAATTGATTGGATTTTCCTATTTGGCATAGAACCGACGCAATAGTGGTTAATTGGGATTCAAATGTTTTTACATATCAAGTAGGCACGTTTGAAAGTTATCAAATAATTGGTTTTAATGTAGCAAACCCTCAGACCCGCCACCATACCGAGCTTGCCGAGCTCACACAAGGGGGATTGGGGTTTGATGTTTCGTTAAAATCAGAAATATTCCAAGATGACGCAGCATTTCTTACAGAATTGAAAGGGGGAGCGTCTTTTTATCTTCTTCCTTCTCAAAATCCTATGTATCAAGGAACCGGTTCAGACGGTTATTATACAACTTCCGTAAATGCGCAATATCGACATAATCGGAATCCGTTTGTAGGAAGTGTCAGCTTTTCTGTTTCAGGACTTACCGTGGGCTTCGATTTATCGGCTTTTACGGATACAGTCGCTAACGGATGTAATATCAACTACAAATATTAATTAACAATTTTGATAATATGGGAGAAACATATTCTAATGAATAAAACGCTTAAATTTTTGTTGTTCGGTATTTTAATGGTCCTTTTGGGAATATACGCCGTTATCTTTATGATTTACGCCGAGTCATATTTCCTTGGCGCGCTTGCCGTAGTCTGTCCCTTTACCGGCCTCTTGGTCGGCGTAATGGGAGTTTTGGATAAAAAGCGGATTCCCGACAGTCTGAAATTGCAGGATATTCCTCAATACAGCGATATAAAGAGCGAGGAACTCGTCCGCATAGCTGTTATATGGAAAGAGGAAGGAGCTGCGCCGAAAGAATTTTCCACGGAGGATAAAGAGGCGATTTCCCGCACGATGGACATGTTTTCCGAAACGGGCGCGTTTATCGCGCAAAATCAGACGGATTCGGAAAACGGTTTGGCGGTTTTCTATGACGAAAAAGGACGGAAAACCGCGCTCCCTCTCTCGGGCTTAAAATACGGTACTCGATATTATCGCTGTTCCGATGCGACCAAAGAGTTCCTTTTCCGTCTCGGCGGGGAAAACGTCGGATAACATCCGTCGTGCTCGGAAAAACAAAGAATTTACGTAAAAAATCTTCAAAAGGGGACGATGCAATTTTCTGCATCGTCCCCTTTTCGGATACCCCCGAAAAAAACTCGAAAAAAGTAAAAAAAAGTAGATAAAAAGAGTTGACAAAGGAGGAAGGGATGTGGTAATATAAACAAGCTGTCCCGAGGGAAGCGGAAAAACGACTTGAAAAAAGGTTTTTAAGAAGTCAGAAATAAAAAAAGACAAAAAAAACCAAAAAAAGTTTGAAAAAACGCTTGACAAGAGGCTGAGAGATGTGGTATTATAGACAGGCTCTCACCGAGAGGGGAGGCACCGAGCTTTTGTTCGGTAAAAAGCAGATTAAAAATGGAATACGAAAGAAATGAGATTTTATTTGACAGACAATGCAAATAGAAGGTAATTTCCGTTAATTTTTTAGAATTGACTTTTCTGCAAAGAGAAGGCAACCTAAAGC
>CAKXBD010000010.1 GCA_934871445.1 uncultured bacterium
GTGTTTTACCTCTCGCCCTTTGCTGAACGGGCAGAGAGGAGTGTTTTACCGCTCGCTCTCTGCCGAACGAACGTCCGCTTTGGATAAACAAGCGGGGAAAACGTTGTCCGCCTCCCGTTCTCCGACGGACGGAATGAAATAAAACTGTCCGCTGACGGCGGCGGGAGCAGCCGAAACGCCTGCGAAAAATAGTAAACGCCCGTCCGACATACGTCGGACGGGCGTTGTTATGTTCTATGCCTGTTATCCGAAACTACATGACGACGATATCCATCGCCTTGAATTGTTCTTTGAGGGATTCGGGAAAACCTTCGTCGGTAATGAGGACGTTGATATCCTCGGCGCGGGCAAAGGTATAGGGCATGATTTTGCCGATTTTCGAGCTGTCTAACATCATATACAGGAACTTCGCTTTTTTTCGCACTAGCTTCAAAAGGTCGGCCTCGATTTGCGAGCCGCAGGAAAATCCGTTTTCGGGCGTAAACGCCGAAGCGGAGATGATCGCGAGTTCGAAATTCGTATCCGTGAAATATTGCGCTGCGAGCGGGGAGGCCGTGGACAGGTTTTCTTTGATGAGCTGTCCGCCTAAAAGGTTGATGGTGACGTTTTTCTTCTGCGCGAGTTCTTTTGCGACGGCGATTCCGTTCGTAAAGACGTTGCAGTTCATATCGCGCAATTCCTTTGCGAGATACAGAGCCGTCGTGCCGCCGTCGATAAAAATGGAAGAACCTTCGTCCACCAATACCGCCGCTTTCTGAGCGATCTCTATTTTTTCGTCCGTATGAATGGTCGCCTTTTTGGTATAGGGTTCTCCGGAGGCCTTTTGGACTTCCTTTACGGACATGGCGCCGCCGCGTACGCGAATGATTTTTCCTTCTTCCTCCAATTGGAAAAGATCCCTTCTGAGCGTCATCTGCGATACATTGGGAAAATATTCTTCGAGCTGTTCCAACGTCAGCTTTCCGCGCTTATCCAAAAGCTCAGCGATTTCCTCGATGCGTTCTCTTTTCATCCCTTAACCTCCCATTTCTTTTTCAGTATATATCAAATTTATCATAAAAATCACAAAAAATCAAGCAAATAAAGAACGCTTTTCAAAAATTTTTTATAAAAGTTAACATAAAATGCGAGAATATCAATTTCAGGCCTTTTTTAGAGCGTAAAAAAACGATTGCTTTTTTCAAATGGATATGCTATAATAAAAAAAACGGATGTTTGGCGGGAGGAATTTTTCGTGACCTTCGATTTCATAGAGGACCTTGACGAGTATTTTTGCGAAAAATATGCGAATTACGACCATATCTGTATTCTCAAAGGGTACGAAATGCCCAAAATGCAGACGACGGAGCGGCGCGAGGACGGGACGGATTATTCTTATACGCTTCCCGCGTCCACCATGCGCCTCGCTTTACAGCGCAATCGCAAGGATCTTTTGGCGCAGTTGAAGGAAAAGATGACGGATACTTCTTTTTCGTTTACTTTCTGTCCTTTAAGCCTGTTTACCCGAATAAAAAACCTTTTTAAGAAGGTGACACTGAAAAAAGTGCTTCCCGAAGTGCTGGGACGGTACAGCATGACCGAGTCGGAAGCCGGAAAGCTGCTTGCCATAGACGTCGTCACTTGGAGCCGCATCTGCAAAGGGGTTTACGAACCCACGAAAAATTTATTGTTTTCACTGGCTTTGGTCGCGCATATGTCGGTGGAGGATTTGACGGAGCTCTTTGACGTCTGCGGGTATTCTTTCGATTACGCGCAGGTGAAAGACACGGTAATCGCCTATCTTCTGACGCGGAAAGTTTTCAATCCGGAAATGATGCGTGCGGCGCTCGCCGAATATAAGGTGAGCAATTTATTCGTCCGCGATTTATAAAAAAGAGCTTAAAACGGTTGCGTTTTTTGCTCCCGCATGGTATAATGACGCAAAACAGAATATTCCGAAGCGGAAAAAGAGTACCCGAGGCGGGGGAGGCGGAAAGAGAGGCGTGTCGAAGGCTGAAAGCGCGCCGTGCCCTGCGCGGCGGCGAAAGTGCGTTTCCGCGCTATCAGGACAGACCAATCCTCTGCGGGCGCCTCCGTTATCGGGCTTATGAGGAAAAAGTTTTTGCTTTTTCGAAATAAAGTGGAACAGCGTTTGACCGCGCCTTTATACTATATAGTATCCGACTATATGGCATGAAGGCGCTTTTGTCATATTTCGGGAATTCAGGTCAAGGAGAAGCAAGTATGTGGTTCAAGAATCTGCGGGCGGATATCGCCGCCGCGAAGCGCAACGATCCCGCCGCGCGGAACAAGTTTGAAATTTTTCTCACCTATTCGGGCGTGCACGCCCTGTCTCATCATCGGTTTGCGAAATTTCTCTATCGGATACATCTGAAATTGCTCGCGCGGATCGTCAGTCAGGTGTCGAAATTTTTCACGGGCATAGAAATCCACCCCGCCGCGAACATTTATCCGGGCGTATTCATTGACCACGGCTGCGGCGTCGTCATCGGAGAGACGGCGGAGGTACATTCGGGCACGGTGATTTATCAAGGCGTCACTTTGGGGGGCAACGGCAAGGAGCACGGAAAGCGGCACCCCACAATCATGGAAAATGTGACCGTTTCCGCGGGCGCAAAAATTCTGGGCGGTTTCGTCGTGGGCGAGGGGGCGAAAATCGGAGCGGGAGCGGTGGTGCTCAAAGAGGTACCGCCGCACGCGACCGTGGTGGGCGTTCCGGGACGAATCGTCCGAATCAAGGGCGAGAGGGTCTGCGAACCCGATCTCAATCAGGACAAAACCGATCCTTATCAAAATTGTCTCATGGAAATCTGCCATTTGCGCGCAAGGGTTTCCGAATTGGAAAATACGCTGAAAGAATTACAGGACGGTATACCCATGGCTGAGGTCATTGTAGAAGAAGAATAAAAATCGGACGAGGAAAATTATATGAAAGTTTACAATTCGCTTACGAAAAGAAAGGAAGAATTCGTCCCTTTGGAAGAGGGCAAGGTAAAGATGTACGCATGCGGCATTACGGTGTCGGGCGAAGCGCATATCGGGCACGGGTATCAGGCGCTCATTTACGACATCATGCGCAAATTTCTGGAAAAACAGGGATATAAAGTCACCTATGCGCGCAACTATACGGACGTGGACGACAAAATCATCGCAAAATCGAAAGAGACGGGAATCCCCGCGGACGAATATGCGGCCAAGATGATAAAGGACATCGACGAGGTGATGCGAAAATTCCGCGTAGACGACCCCGACATCTGGCTGAAAGCGACGGAAAATATCGGAAATATCATCGATTTTATCGCAAAACTCATCGAAAAGGGGCATGCTTATCCCACGAAAAAGGGCGACGTGTATTTCGACGTGGACAGCTACCCCGCCTACGGACATCTGTCGAACAGGAGCCTCGACGACGCGCTCGACGGCGTGCGCGTCGATAACGACGACGAGAAGAAAAATGCTTACGATTTCGCGCTCTGGAAAAGTGCGAAACCCGGGGAAATCTGCTGGGATTCCCCTTGGGGGAAGGGGCGCCCCGGCTGGCATATCGAATGTTCGGCCATGAACCGCGCGGCGTTCGGGGAACAGATAGATCTTCACGGCGGCGGCCGCGATCTGATTTTCCCGCACCACGAAAACGAAATCGCGCAGACGGAGGCGCTGACGGGAAAGCCCTTCGTCAAATATTGGACGCACAACGGGTTGATTAAAGTGAACGGACAGAAGATGAGTAAATCGCTCGGAAACAGTCTGCTTCTTTCCGAGCTCCTCGAAAAATATTCGGACGAGGCGATCAAGTTCGCGTTGCTGCAAACCAATTACCGCAACGATATCAACATCACGGACGATTTGTTCCCCGAAGCGGAAAAACACTTGACGGAATTTTATACCGTCCTCTCCGCGGCGGAAGATTCGCTCGCCGAGGCGGACGACGCGGACAAGGCGTATGCGTTGAAAATCGACAAAGAGTTCGACGAGTGCATGAGCGACGATTTCAATACGGCTCTGGCGCTGAGCAATTTGTTCGGATATTTCAGGGAAATAAAGAAATATCTGGCGGAAAAGGGCGAACAAAGCGCCGCGGCGCAGACCGACGGGACGAAAACGGCGGAGGGAACTTCACGGGCGACTGCGGGACGGGCGGTCGCCATGGCGGCGCAGATACGAGAGACGTATTCCCTGCTGGGGATTTTTGAAAGGCCCACGAAGGAGTACCTCGATAAATACGCGCCGCGCGGGGAAGAAATTCCAGCAGACGTGAAAGCGATTGCGGAAGAACGCTTTGCGGCGCGTAAGGAAAAGGATTGGGCAAAGAGCGACCTCCTCCGCGCCCGCCTTGCCGAGCTGGGATATTCCGTCAAGGATTCCAAGGACGGGTACGAGCTCACGAAAAATTGACGGGAGAAAAGGGGGCTCCAAAAGCGGAAAAAGATTTTGGAAATTGACGGCGAAACCTCGCGCGTCGAGTTAGGATGGCAGAAGGACGGCGGGCGGAAAACATCGTTTTTTGTCCGAAACGAAAACGGCCGGATAAAAACGGCCGACGCGGGCGAAAACATTTGACATTTTTCGCGCGACCTTATATAATTTTAGAAAAAACGCAGACAAAAAGGTAGACGACATGAAAGAATATACCAGCGAAAGTTTAAGAGAGATGTATCTCGGATTTTTCAAGGCCCGCGGGCATAAAGTGATTCCGTCGGCTTCGCTCATTCCCGAAAACGATCCGACCGTTTTATTCACCACGGCGGGCATGCACCCCTTGGTTCCCTATCTTCTGGGCGAGAAGCACCCTGCGGGGAACAGGCTCACCGACGTGCAGAAATGCGTCCGTACGGGCGATATCGACGACGTGGGCGACGAGAGGCATTGTACCTTTTTTGAAATGCTGGGAAATTGGTCTTTGGGAGATTATTTCAAGAAGGAAATGATTCCTTGGAGCTATGAATTTCTGACGGGAGAAAACTATCTCAAAATTCCCTCGGACAAGCTGGCGGTGACGGTATTCGGGGGCGACGAGACGCTGCCCCGCGACGACGAGGCCGCCGAGCTTTGGGAACAAGCGGGGATCAAAAAGGAGAATATCTATTTCATGCCCCGCGAAAATAATTGGTGGGGCCCCGCGGGCCTTACGGGGCCCTGCGGGACGGATACGGAAATGTTCGTTATCCGCAAGCCCAAATGCGGTCCGAACTGTAATCCCGATTGCAGCTGCGGCGCGTTCCTCGAAATCTGGAACGACGTCTTTATGCGCTTCAATAAACAGGCGAACGGCAGCTATACCGAGCTCAAACAAAAAAACGTCGATACGGGCATGGGGCTGGAAAGGGCTCTGTGCGTCCTGAACGGAAAGTCGAGCGTATACGAAACGGATATTTTTGAAAAAGCTATTCAAAAGATTTCCGAATTGACGGGCCGCGCTTACGGCGCGGATGAGGAGACGACGAGGGCGTTCCGCGTCGTTTTGGATCACGTCCGCACCGCGACCTTTATGATCGGAGACGAAAAGGGAATCGTTCCTTCCAACACCGATCAGGGATATATCCTCCGCCGCATTATCCGCCGTGCCGTGCGTTACGGGCGCAAGATCGATTTGCCCGAGGGCAGTCTCGCAAAGGTCTCGGAAGCCTTTATCGAAAAATATAAAAACGTGTATCCCGAATTGGAGACAAACCGCGCGAAAATTTTTGAGGAACTCGACAAGGAAGAAGCGAAATTTTCCAAAACGCTACAACAGGGGCTGAAAGAGTTTGAAAAGTGCATCGGCGGCTTGGAACGCAAAAACGCATTCATGTCCGCGAAGGATCCCTCTTACGTTCCCGAAAAGGTCATCGGCGGGAAACAGGCGTTCCACCTGTACGACACCTACGGCTTCCCCGTGGAAATTACGTCGGAAATGGCGAAGGAACGGGGCTACGGCGTGGATCTCGACGGTTATAAAGCCGCTTTTGAGGAGCATCAGAACAAGAGCAAGGCGGGCAGTGAACAGAAATTTGCCTGCGGCCTCGCGGATCATAAGGAGGAGACCACGCACCTTCATACCGCCACGCACCTCTTACATGCGGCGCTGAAAAAGGTGTTGTCCGAGGACGTCAATCAGAAGGGGTCGAACATCACGGAAGAGCGCCTCAGATTCGATTTTAATTTCCCCCGTCCCATGACGCAGGAGGAAATTAAAAAGGTGGAAGCGCTGGTCAACGAAAAGATTTCCGAAAATATCCCCGTCGTCATGCGGGAGCTGAGTTTGGAAGAGGCGAAAAAGGAGGGCTTTACGGGCTTATTCGAAAGCAAGTACGGCGAGCGCGTCAAGACCTACTCCGTCGGCGATTTTTCCAAGGAAATCTGCGGGGGGCCTCACGCCGCTTCGACGGGCGAGCTCGGGACGTTCAAAATCGTCAAGGAACAGAGCTCCGGCGCGGGAATCCGCCGCATTAAAGCAATTTTGACGCACGAATAATCCGTGCGAACGACCATTTACCCGCGCCGCGCGAACGACGATTTGCGCGGCGCGGAAATATATGGCGACGGTCGAGCCCCCGAGCAAAGGAGAGGAACCATGGACAGAAAACCGCAGGAAACGAATAAATCTTATCAAACGGAAAAGCTGTATAGAGAAGAAAAGCCTTACGAGGCAGTCATCGAAAGGGAATTTTCCTTTCTTTTGGAGGCGGGTTTTATATATGAATATCTCTACGACAAGGGTTCCGATTCCTCCTGCGTCTACATTTATCGTCTGAAAAAAGGGCGGGATTACCTCGATTTTCGTTCGGTTTCGGGCGGCGGGGAGGGAAATTTCGTCGTCTTTTCAAACGGACAGTATATTTTCCCCGATCTTCGCCTCCGCCATAAAAAATTATTCCGCGAATTTTTCTGGAAACACCTGCTGAAAAAAGCGACCGTCGAGGAACGCTGGCAGTTCGCCGCTCGGCTGCTGCGGGAAGAACTTTCGGACGGAAAACTCTTCGGCGTTTCTCTTCTCGGCTGACGGAGCCGTGCGGAAAGCAATCGGCGGATTTTTTAATAGACAAAGGTATCTGAAACTTTCTTCGGAATCGGAGCTTTCGGCCAAAAGTTCCGATTTTTTCTTTTTACGTGAAAACATGAGCCTTCCCGAAGCTCCGCGGTCCCGAAGTGGAAAATTCGATAAAAACGCCCAAAAAAACGGTTTTTTCTATTGACAAACGCAACTTTGTGTATTATAATGGAGAAAAAGGCGACGGGGATAAGCGCTCCGAAGCCGCAATTTTGAAAGGGAAAAGAGGATAGATATGAACAAATACGAGTATGTAAACGTTCAGATGGGTACTTTCAACGCTAGACGTTTTTCTGCGGGCAATGTATTGCCCATAGCGTCGGTGCCGCACGGTATGGCTTCGTTTACCATACAGAACGAAAAATCCGCGGGGAGTTGGTTCTATTCTCCCTATTCCAAGAGCTTTGAGGGGCTTCGGCTCACACATCAACCCTCTCCGTGGGTGGGGGATTACGGTTATTTGATCATTACGGGGCAGAGGGGGCCGCTCTATTTCGACGAGGAGCGCCGCTGGTCCTCCTACGATAATGAAAATTGCGTCTTTCAGCCGGCATATATAAAAGGCTATGTACGCAGGGATCGCTATACCTTTGAGCTCTCGCCTACAAACAGCGGAGCGGTTTTTCGCTTTTCCTTTTCGGAGGAGGGGGAAAATCGTATCAATTTCATCGGAGACGGAAAGACGGTCTTTGAATATGACGAAAGGAGCGGTTTTGTGACGGGATATACGACTTCTTGTTCACACGCCGTACGATTCGGGGAATTGCGGCAATATTTTGCCGTGAAAACGGACGTTCCGTTTTCCGTGGAGCGCGGAGAAAATGCGCTTTCGCTGACGATGCGCGCAAAGGTGGCGGAATGTCGGTTCGCGACGTCGTTTTTGTCCGCGGAGCAGGCAAAGCTCAATTATGCGCGCGAGCTTGAAAACCGCACGCTGGAAGAAGTCCGCGCGGCGGGGGAAGCGGAATGGGAGGAGTATTTATCCCGAATCGACATAGAGGATAAGGACGAGGAGCGCAAAGCAGTCTTTTATACGTGTATGTACCGCGCCTTTCTGTGGCCGAGAAAATTTCATGAGACGGATGCGGAGGGAAAAATCCGCCATTTGAATTTAGAAACGGGAAAGCCGGCGGACGGCGTATTATATGTGGATAACGGTTTTTGGGACACCTATCGGACGCTGTATCCCTATCTTTCTATTATCGATACAAAATTGTATGCGGAAATGGCGGAGGGCTACTATCATTATTATGAGGACAGCGGCTGGCTGCCGAAGTGGCTTTGTCCCGACAATTTCAACTGTATGCCGGGCATGCTGGTAGAAGCGACGATGGCCGATGCGGTAGTCAAGGAGATTGTGGGCGGAGAGCTTTCGGAAAAGATTTTTCAGGCGCTTTTGCACGACGGGGAGAGCTTTTCCGGCGAAGCGGGCGTAGGAAGAGTCGCCGCGGAGGAATACAGAGCGCTCGGATATGTGCCGTATACCGCGGCGAAAGAGAGCGTCAATGAAACTCTGGATTGCTGCTATGGAGATTATTGCATCGCCAAAGCGGCGGAAAAATTGGGCCATGGCGAAGATGCCGAAAAGTATTTCCGCTATGCGAAGAATTATCGGAACTTATTCGATAAGGAGACGGGGTTCATGCGCGGCAGGGACGAAAAGGGGCGCTTCCGCGACGAGGTTTTCGACTGCTACGCATGGGGTCGGGATTATACGGAGGGTTCGGCGTGGCAGAGCTCTTTTGCCGTCTATCACGATATTTCGGGGTTGAACGACTTATACGGCGGGAAGCTGGCGGAAAAAATCGACGAAATGCTGACCGCGCCGCGCTATTATTCCATCGGCGGATATAACGGGGAAATTCATGAAATGAGCGAGCTCGCGGACGCGGATTTCGGACAATGCGCCATTTCTAATCAGCCCTGCTTTCACGTTCCGTATATTTACAGCGAATTGGGCGACGTAAAAAAGACGGCGGAGCTCGTGGCAAGGCTGATGACGGCCTTTCATAACACCGTCGACGGATTTCCGGGAGATGAGGATAACGGCACAATGGCGGCATGGGTGATTTTGAGCTGTCTCGGATTTTATCAGATGTGCCCTTCCCGTCCCGATTTCACCATGAGTCTGCCTCTGTTCGACAAAGCGACCGTACGTCTGGCGAACGGTCGGACGCTGCTTATCGAAAAAGCGGCTTTTGACGCGGAGAACATGCACAATAAAATCGGGTATGAAGAATTGATGCAGGGCGGCAGCTTGGCGGAAATTGCTCGCAGAAAATAGAGGGAAAGTATGACGAACGTTATCCGCACGGAAGGGTTGACGGAAGAAGAACTAGCATTGGCGCAGTTTATGCAGGGGACGCTGAACCGCGGAGCGCGGCGCGTCTATATCGGTGCAAAATATTATATGGATTACCTCTCGGACGAGCATGAATTTTGCTCCGTGTGGGAGCTTCTCGAAAAGACGTCGGGCGAGTTTGAAGGGCTGGCGGTATACGATTACGCGCCGGGAGATGAGTCGATCAATCTCGCGGCGACGGCCTGTGCGGCCTCCCGACTTCTGGGGATTCCGCGCACTCTCTTGGCACGAGTCGGAAAATACGGATTGCCGGTGGAGTTTGACGCGGCAAATTTCAAGGGTACGCCCGCGGAGCGTCAACGTGCCGTATGGTTGAAATTTCGGGACAGACTTCGGCGGGACTGCCTCGTGCATCAGGTGACGGAAAAGGAGGGCTTTCGCAATCGTCTGAGGGATTTTTCCGTTTGGCGCGGTGCATTTACTTTTTTTGCCCGCCCCGATACGGACGAGAAATTTTTGTCCGAAGTGCTCGCGTGGGCGGATAAAAATGTGCCCGTATACGGCTGGACGACGGATGAGATTGAGTTTGTCGCCGCGCTCTCCCGCTTCGGAGACTATCTCATTCCCTGCGATTGGTCGTTCAATCATAGCTATCTATACCGCGAAAAGCCCGTTTTTCTGCGCCAAAAAAGGCATTATTCAAAATGCCGCGCAGACGAAAAAAAGCATTATATTGCATTCGTCGTCAGCGACGGGGATAATGTTCAATGGCTGGAACGCGGTTTCGCCCGCGAGAGCGTCTATGGACAGCGCCTGAGAGGAAAAAAGAATTATAAGGTGAGCTGGACGGCGGCGCCCATACTCACGCAGGTATGTCCCGAGGCTCTGGAAGGGATTTATACGCAAGCGGGAAAGGACGAATTTATCTGCGGAGTATCCGGAATCGGCTATACGAACTGTATGACTTATCCCGAAGAATATCTCGAAGAATATGCCCGTCGGACGGCGGAGGGAATGTCTCGCGCGGATATGCGTATTTTAGCGCTTTTGGACAATCTCGCAAACTTGGGAACGGACGCGGAGAAAAGGCTTGAAACGTTCGCTGCTTTTCCGAATATCGACGGCGGGATATGGCAGTTGGACCCCGATCGCTATGAGGCGGGCGGCGGAAAAATTTTTTGGGCGAACGAAAAACCCTTCGTCAGCGTGGGAGTGTCCCTTTGGCACCCGTCGGGCGATCCCAAGGCGGTAACGAAGGAATGGCTGGACGAAATCGCGGGAAAATTTGACGATCGTCCCGCGGATATTTATTCGGAAAAGGGATATACGGTCGTCAATGTCCACCCTTGGACGGTGAATATGGAAGCGCTCGACTATTTCGTTTCCCGTTTGGATAAACATATAAAAATCGTGACGGCGGGGGAACTCGTTTCGCTCGTCAAGGAATATGTGAGGAAAAAATGATTACTATCAACGATGTTGCAAAAAAATGCGGAGTGGCAAAATCCACCGTTTCCAATGCACTGACGGATAAAAAATACGTCAGTCCCGACCTCAAAAAGAAAATCATGGACGCTTGTAAAGAATTGGATTTTCAGCCGAATTTTTATGCTTCCACCCTCTCCCGCGGCCGCACGAATATCGTCGCGCTGGTGCTCGAAGAGGACAGCGATGTCAAATATAGGGGCTTCTATACCGACCTCATCGTTTCCTGCCTGCGTACCGCCGCGAAAAAGGGAAAACATCTCCTCGTATACAGCGGCCTCGATAAAAGCTCGGTTTTGACAATGCTCAAACGGGATAAAGCACCCATCGACGGCGCCGTTGTCATGACGCCGCTCGTAGATGACGCCCGCATTTCTCAGCTCGAAAAACAACGTATCCCCTGCGTCATTATCGGCCGCCCCGCCGCGGCCGTCGGAATTAGCTATGTGGACATCGATAACGTTAAAATGGTCTCCGACGTCGTGAAACGGCTCTACAAACAGGGCTGGCACAGACTTTGCCTCATCAACAGCGAAAAGGATAAAACCATTTCCATAGACCGCGCCGCGGGCTTTTCCAAAGCCCTCTCCGCCTTCGGAGAGACGAATTTCCAAATCGTCTATACCTCCGCCTGTACGGAGGAGGAAGGCTGCCGCTGCGCGGCCCCCTTTATGGAGCGGGAAACGGCCTTCGTCGTCTCCGACGGGACCGTGGCTCGGGGCGTCGCTCGTGCGGCGCGCTCCGCAGGGCTTGACCCTCTTTCCGATATTAAAATTTATTCCCTCGGCGAGGACGATGCCGGAGCGGACGTCTCTTGGGAATATGCCCGTCAGGATTATGTCAAATTGGGCGAAATTGCCGTGAATACTCTCCTCGACGAAATCGAGGGCGATACAAGCGTTAAAAAAATTTGTACCGATTATTATACCGTCTGATTTTTTAACTTTTTTGAAAATTCAAGAAAATTTTTCTAAAACCTATTGACAAGGAACAAAATCCGTGTTACAATAAGGACAGAAAAACAGTTTTCTATGTTTTTTTAGAAAAAATAAATGGGGACGTCCCCATTTACGTAATACAGCGTATTACGTAAAAAAACTTATCGGGGAAAGATGAGCGGCGGCGCGGGAACGCCGCGCAAGATGGAGTGTCGTTCGGAATCTTTTGGAAAAGAAAGAACAGAATCGTTGTGTCGTGAGTTACAGCAAAGACGCAAGTCGGGCGCTCCGTTTTATTTTTCCTTGTCAAAAAAACGGTTTTCTAACAAGATTGTAACGGAGAGATATTTTTGGTGTGAAAGAAAATATCCGTCCGAAGCAAAAAAAATGCGCAGGACGCGCAAAAGGGAGGAATTTGTAGCATTATGAAACGAATAGGAACGGTTTTCGGTTTTGTATTTGTTTTGTGTGCGGCGATGGGATTTGCCGCATGTTCGCAGAAGGTTTCGGACAGCGACAGCAGCGGCGGAGCCGAGGGAACAAAGGCGAAAATTCTCATCGCGGGACAGACGGCGGACGAGGACGGCGTTTATTCCCTGACGCTGGAAGAGGAGGCGAAGGGGACGTATACGCTCGTCGTGGGGACGTTGACCGATTATGCCTTTACGGTAGCCGTAGCGGATACGAAGGTCGTTTCCGCCTCGGTCACGGAGACGACGCTGACGCTCGAAGCGCTGTCGGCGGGCAGCACTTCGGTGACGATTTCGGAGTCGTCGGAAAAGGCGGAGGACGTGAATATTCAGGTGACCGTGACCGCGAAGGGCGAAGAAACGGTGGCGCCCACGGGGCTGAGCGTGAGCAATCTCGCGGACGACAGCGGCGCGGGAGAAGCGGACGACCCCTATTCGGTGAAATTTTCCGCCGGAAAGCAATCGGTACATAGTTTGGTCGTGAGACCGTCGGATGCAGATAAAGCCTTCACCTGGACGGTGGGGACTTTGTCGGAAGGTACATTTACAGAAAACAGCGGACTCGACCTCACCGCCGAGCAGAGCGGCAATACGCTGACGCTCTCTTCTTCTACGGCGGGGGAATATGCGCTCCGCGGCAAGGCGAACACGGGCGATTTGACCGTCTATTTCCGCGTGACGGTAGAGGAATATACCGAGCTTACGGGAATTACCGCGAATCTGCCCGAGAGCGAGGAGGAGGGCTACGACTATTATTTCAAGACGGCGAAGGGTACCTCTTGGAATATGACGGACGGCATGGCGGGGCGCGGAGAGGCGCTCTTGAACGGGAGCGTCATGGGCGGCGCGCAGGCTCCGCTCAATCTGACCTACTATGCGTCCCTTTACAAGATGACGTTTACACCCGTTCCTGCGGAAGCGACGGATACCACGTGGACGATACAGGCGGATAAAGAGGGAATTTTCACTTTGAGTCCGGACGGAAATTGGACGGCGGACGCGGCGGGAACGGCCGTGCTCACGGTGTCCAATACTTCCGGAGAGGCGGAAATAAAAATCAAAGTAGAGGTCGTAGATACGCTGTATAACGGCGTTTTGAAGAGCGAATTCGATTCCATGACTGCGGATACTGAGGTGAATTGGAATTTCGACTCGAATCCCGACGATTTGGATTATACGCAGGGGCTTCTCGGAGATTGGAGGCTCGTAATGAACAAAACTACGGCCAATCCCGACGGTGACGACGGCAATCAGAAGATTTTCTATCTCGGCACCGCAGATCGCATTTACGGGGTGTGTCTGGAAACCCGAATCGATTCTTCGATGGGACTTTCCGCGGGGGAAGTGACGGCTTTGACTTGGACGAAGGCGCATATTCCCGCGACGGCTACGACGATGACGGTAGCAATCGGCAACAATGACAAGACGTTCGGCAGTTATCGTATCACGTTGGTGAAGGCGGACGGCACTGCAAAGTGCATTACTGACGGCTGGGTATTGAAGAGCAAACCTTTGGACGACGGCAAGCCGTATGCGGATTACCAAATTCCCGACGACTTTAAGGATTCCGACGTCGCAATCGTCATCGAGACCGCTTTGGCGCAGACGGACAACAACTGCGAACTGCATTTCAAGGGGCTTTGGATAAACAGCTATAAGGCCGTGGAAAGCGTTTCTCTTGCGAGTGACAAGGCCTCCGTGGGGCAAGGCGGCACCTATACCATAAATGCGACTGTGACCCCTTCCGATGCGTCCTATAAGACTTTGACGTATACGCTTGCGGATGCTCCCGAAGGAGGAGAGGACGGAATTGCTATTTCGAGCGCGGGCGTTATTTCTATCGCCACAGATGCGCCCGTCGGGGAATATAAAATCGTAGTGGCATCTACGGATAATCCGAAAGCGACTGCGGAATTTACGCTCACGGTGACACAATATACTGCATTGACGAAATTTGACGGCGGGCTTTACCTCGGAGAGCGGGAAATCCATTACGGTGCGGATACGCTGTCGGGTGCGACGATTGCCGCCACGTTCGACGAGGACGGGATTTATACGGATAAAGCGCTTGAGTTCAGGTTTACGGCAAATGAAAATGCGTCCGTGACGACCTATAAAGTAGCGATGGGCACCGATGGAGTAGTCGCTTTTGAAAACGGAGAATTTTTGTTTATCGGAGCGGGAACGACGACGGTCACGATTGCGCCGGACGACAATCCCGACCTTGCGATTTCCTTCACGGTCACGGTGAGCGCGTACAATGCGGACGAATCGTTGATTGCGGGGACGAACGTCACCAAAACTTCCGCAGCCATGTTGAGCGCAGATGACAGCGCAAGCTGGACAAACGCGGCGGGCTTGAAGAAATTTGTTTTCAATACCGTAGATAAGAGACATCCAAACGCGAAATGGAATACCGACGGCGATGCGATACAGTTTGAAAATCATGTCGTTCAGGCGAATAGTCAAAACCCCGTCAATATCGGCTATAACCTCATTTCCGTCGGGAAGGATATGAAATATTTGAACTTCAAGGTACACGGTCACAGCGACGACAGATACCTCGAAAGCAGCAATATCCGCGTGCGCGTCGCCTATCTCGAAGGAGAGAACTGGACTGTGGATATGCTCCTCGATTGGACGACGATCGCCAACCGCTGGAAGCAAAAAGAGGAATGGTATACGCTCTCCCTCGACGTGAGCGCCTATGCGGGAAGAAATATCCTCGTGCTGTTTGAAATGGTAGGCGGCTTACAGAATAACGGCAACTTCCCGAAGGATTCCGATTCCGCGGCGGGCGGATACCTGTATCTCAGCGGAATCACCCTTTCGGCGGAAATGCCCGAAGGAGCAATCCCCGCGCCTGACGGCGAAGTGGAAGCCGACTATAATACGTATAGAATGTATGCGAATGCCTCCCTTGCGGCCGACGGCTGGACGATGAGCGCTTCGGGAAAGGGCGGAGACGGAAAAGGGTCGTATACTGCCGAGGGCGTATATGCGCCGCTCACGCTCACCTATACGGGTTCTTTGAGCGAAAAGGTGTCTCTGCAATTGACGACAACGACATTTTACAGCAATACGACGGCGGCCGCGCTGTATCCTTGGGGCGTATTCCCCGCTTTGAACAACGGAGAAACGGGCGAAATTCAGCTCTCTTCCTCCGACGAGACGATTTTCACCGTCGCAAACGGCGCGATTACTCCCGTCAAGAACGGAACGGCAAAATTGCTCGTCAAAGCGTTGGCTTACGGAAGCAGCGATAAATATGTGACCTTTGAAGTGACCGTGACCGTCTCCGCCGTGGAAACGGCAGTGACGGCAAACGAAACCGCCGCGACGATTGAGGCGGGCGGAAGCTATACTTTTGACTATTATACGATTCCTGCGGAGCAGGAAACGCAGTTCTCCGTGACGGCAAAGCCCGAAACCGCAACAGACGCTTCCTATACGCTCGCGGACGGAAAGTTCACGGCGGCGGAAAATGCGCCCCTCGGCGATTATACCGTGCGCATTTCCTTAAAGGCTTCCCCCGAAGTGTATTGCGAAGTGAAAATTACCGTCGCAAAAGTAACTTCTTGGGAAAATAAGGCCGCTATTCTCGACGAATATACGGGCTGGAAGATAACGGGCGACTGGGATTCCGGCGTCGGAGAGGGCGCGGATATTCGTAACACGGGCTACCTTTCCAAGACGGTGGATTTGACGGGACTCAAAACGCTGACGGTTAACGCGCGGGTATTCGTCCGCGAAAATGAAACCAATCCGAAAATGTATGTCGCCGTCATGGTGGACGGTCAGGCGGTTCGGATTCGGGCGGCCGGCGCGACAGAGGATACCGTAGAGCTGGATACGACCGACAAGAAATACGAAACTCCGCAGGCATATACCTACGACCTTTCGGCTTATGCGGGAAAGAAAATAGAAATCCGTATCGGCGTGGATCAAGGTTCGCACTGCGTCATTACGAGCATAGCTTTAAGCTGAATTTAAGGCAAAGAGGCCCCGTCCGCGGAAACGCGGACGGGGAGAAAAGAGAGGGCGGAAGGGGTTTCCGCTCCGTTCAAAAAGGAGGAACAGACATGAAAAAGATTATCTCCGCGATTTGTGCCGTGACGTTGATTGCTGCGACGGCGGTTTCCGGCGCAGCCTGTACGCTGGGCGGAAGAACGAGCGATAACAGTATTGGAGAGCTGACCAGCAAAGAGGGTAAAATTACGATTTGGTGGCCGGGCTCTACGGTGGAAATGAAGGCGATAGAGCAGGCAAAAGCGGACTATATAGAAGAAAATCCCAAAGTGGAAATTGAAATTATCGGTCAATCCACGGCAGATTTCTATTCGGCGTATATGCTCGCCTGCGCGGGCAACTCCGCGCCCGATATTGCTTACGTAGACCACGTTTACGTACAGATGCTCGCCTATTACGGATACATAGCCAATCTTTCCAGCGCGGGGTTCGAGTCTTTGTCCGACACCTTTATCCCTACGCTTTGGGACGCGAATTTTTATGAGGACAGTCTCTATGCGCTGCCCATGAGCGCCAATATTCTCGCTACCGTCTACAACAAGACGTTGATCGCCAAGGCGCAAAATACGACGACGGATAAAATCGTGCTGCCAAAAAATTACGACGAATTTATCGAGCTTGCAAAAAAGATAAATGCGCTCAACGACGCTTCTACGGCGGGGGATCCCTATTATGCCGTTACGCTTCCCGCAGGGACGGGGAACACTTCCATGGCGTCCATGACCTATCTCGCCTATGTCAATCGGAGCGGCGGGACGGGAATCCTTTCGGAGGATTTGAAAGAGAGCCTCATCAATACGCAACCTTGCATGGATGCGGCGCTTAAATTATACGAGCTGGGACAGTACTCGACCCCCACCTTCGCAGAGGCGAAATTTGAATCGGGAAGGGTCGGATTTATCGAAATGGGACCTTGGAAGATGTCCGATTACGAAAAATATTCTAAGGCGTATAATTGGGAGGTAGGATATACGACGGCGATTCCCTTCACGGAAGGCGGAAATTCGGGCGCGACGCTGGGACTTTACAGCCTCGTCGTCACCAATAACAGCAATTCCGCTTTGGCGGCGGACTTCGTGAAGTTCGTCGCTTCTAACGACAAATATCAGCTCGCCTTCTCCACGCCGCAAAACCTTCTTCCTACGACAAAAACCGCCATTGAGGACGACTACTATTCGGGAGACGTATGGCAGGTATACGTCGAACAGCTCGAAAATGTCGTCGTGCGTCCCGGCTCGCCCGCTTGGACGGATATAGAATCCGTGCTGGGAACCTTCGTCACGAACCTCGTGCAGAGAACCTACGACGGAGAGGACGGCGTTCGGCAGGCGTGCATCGGGATTCATAATCAGGTGACTTCCGCGCTCGAAGATATTTATTCGGAATAAAACCGAGGCGGATAAATTTTAGTGACGGGAGGTCTTGCTCAAAAATGAAAAACGTCGCCGGAAAAAAGAAACAGCCGTTTTCAAAAAAATATAAGCGGGAAATCGTCGCTTATTCGCTGATAGGGATTCCGCTCCTTTGGTGGACGGTCTTTTTTGTCGTCGCACTGCTCTGGGCGTTCTTTACTAGCTTCACAAATATGCGCGGCGGCTATGGCTTGGAGTTCGCTACAAAAATTGACTTTCAAAATTACATCAATATCTTTACGGCGGGCTCCTCTCAATTTAAGGCGTTCTGGAATGCAATGAAGGTCACGCTCCTTTGGACGGTCGTCATGATGATCGGAAATAACGTCATGGGGATTCTCTGCGCCTTTCTCATCAAGAGCTTGAAGCGCGGCGGAAAGTTCTTCTTGGCCTTTCTCTTTTGGCCCTCCCTCGTTTCCGCCGTCGTCGGCGCCGATATTTCCAAGACGCTGTTTGCCTCCGATTCCTCCGGCATCGTCAACCAAATCATTATGTTTTTCGGCGGCTCGCCCGTCCAATGGCTGGAAAATTCCAATACCGCCATTTGGGCGCTGATGGTCGTTCCCTTCTTTTTCGGCTTCTGTCAAAAATTATTGATTTATTATGCGTCTATCGTTTCCATTCCTTCGACGTATACCGAAGCCGCCAGCTTGGAGACGTCCAGCCGGTTCAAAATCTTTTTCCGAGTGACTATGCCGCTCATGAAAAATGCGATTGTGCTCAATACGCTCTTATCCATTATCGACGGATTTAAGATTCTCGGCCCTATGCAGCTCGTCACGGACGGCGGGCCGGCAAGCAGCACGCAATCGGTAATGCTGCTCATTTATAATACGATTTTTAAGGCTCCGTCGAGAGTGGGGCAGGGGTGTGCTTATGCCTTTGTATTGTTCATTTTCATTTTAATCGTTTCTATCATTCAAAGAAAAATAGCGGGAAAGGAGGAGTCTACGATTGAATAGCGAAAAGTCGATGCGCTCCGCGCCAAAAAGCGTAAAAACACAGCGCCGCCAAGACAGGCGTTTTCAAATAATCAGTATCGTATTTCTCGCGATAGTGGCTTTCTTTCAGACCTTTCCTTTTTGGATAAAGCTGATAGACGCTACACATTCTCCGGAATTTCTTCCCGAAATCGGAAAGGTTTACATTTGGTTCGCGGATTTTACCCTCGTCAACTTCAAGACGGTCATCGAGTCGGCCAGACTCTTTCAGGCGCTCGGCGTCAGCCTCCTGCATACCGTGTCTTTTACGGGACTCAGTTTATTTGTCGCCGTGCTCGTCGGGTATGTCCTTGCAAAGATGCAGTTCAAAGGAAAGGCGTTTGTGAGCACGCTCCTTTTGACGACTCTGATGATTCCCGGAGAGATTTTATTGGCGGCAAACTATAAACTTACGATTTTTTTCGGGATCAACGACAGTATTCTCGGAATTATTTTGCCGGGTATCGTCAACGTATTCGGGATATTTTTAGTAAAGCAGTACATGTCGAATATTCCCGACAGCGTCTTGGAGGCCGCCGGAATCGACGGGTGCGGTGAGTTTAAGAAAATCATCGTCATCGTTTTCCCGATGTCGGTACCCATCATTATGACCTATGTCATTTTGACTTTTATCGGGACATGGAACGAGTATCTCTTCCCCATGATTCTCTATACGACTTCCGGCTCCGGCTGGCTGTATACTTTACAGCTCGCAATGCAGAGTTTCTATCCCAATTTCGGCGGGAATGCGGATACTTATGTTCGCTCCGCGGGCATGATTCTCATTACTGTTCCCATTATTATCATGTATCTCATCTTCCAAAAATATATTCTCAATCAAAGCAATATCGCGGGCCTGAAATGAAAGAATCGGCCTTGGCGGAAGCGATAGTCAATCGGTTCAAGTCCGATTTACGCTTCGCCGATTTACGCGATGAAAATATCCTCAAAGGAGGGGAAAAATCGAAAATGAAAAAGATAGGTTTTAAGTTAATGGCGCTTCTTTCCGTGCTTTCGATTGCGGTTTCCGCCGGTTGCGGTGAAGGCCAAACCTCGAACAGTTCGGGCAGTGAAACGGGCGGAAACAGCAGCGCCGAACATACGCACAACTACGTCAACGGCTATTGCACGATATGCGGCGAAAAGGACCCCGATTATACGGGAGGCGGAGACCTTACGGGAGACGATGATTTCTCCTATTACAATACGACAAAGCTCCGCGGGGATAAAAAGGTTTTTGTCCTCAATGAAGAAGGGGGCATGTCTGCGGATACACTCAATACGGTCTCGGCGTTGCAAGGATTATTCGCGCGGAAAGAGGTCACCTTCTACGTGGACGGAAAGTATATGACCAACGGCACCAATGCGGATATGTACTATCTCGACGAGGCGACGGAAAAGTACGGCGTTGCTTCGGAAAGCATCACGGTAGAGGATGCGGTAGGCATGTATATGGACGCTTGGTCCGAAATGGTCGAGGCGGGAACGTGGGGGAGCGGTATAGACCTCGCCTCCGGATTTAAGGACGCTTCGGGCTATTACAACGCTTACAGCGAGGAGGAGACCGACCCCGTGAAGGCAGGATACGCGACGCCCGGCTTTATCCTCTATAATCCCGATACCTATTCGGTCAATATTGCCTCCACGCTCGCGGGAATTACCGGATTTTTACCCGTCGCCGCAGATGACAAGGAGGAATTTGAAGAATACGGCCTGACGGAAAAAATGGATGTCACGAATGAAATGTGGAGCTATAAATGGTGCTTCGACGCCTGTATGACCGAACTTTCGAGCGGCGGGCTCGTGCATCAGGATTACGATTTGAATGGCGAAACGAATTATTACGTCCGCGACTACGGCGTGACGTATAAGTATCTCTACGTCTATTACGATAACACGACGACGATCAACAATACTTTGAAAAAGAATATTCACTCTTTTTTGGATAAGAATATTCCCATCATCGGTTATGCGTACAACGAGACGCAGGACGTTGCTCTGTTCAGTCAGTACGGACAATTTCTCGTGCCTACCGATTACACGATGAACCTGACCTTCCACGTGGCGGAGGAATTCAGGAGCGAGGACGGATTTACCCAGCCGAACAGCGATAAGGATTTACCCGCAGAGAGCGGAAAGCATTATGTCGCCTTTGTCGTCTCGGACGGGGATAATGCACAATATTGGCAAAATACGGCTATCTTTTCCACTAGCTACATGAATGCTACGGGGCGGGAGCAGGACGATTTTGCGGTTACTTGGTCGATTACGCCCTCTCTTTCGGATATGATGCCCTTGGTCATGAATGCGGCGTATAATGGCGATATTACGACCGAAAACGATTATTTCTGCGCGCCGGTTTCCGGTCAGGGCTATATCGATGCGGGGAATTTCTATAATTCCGGAACGGAATACATGCAAGATTTCCTCGGAAAGCTGGATACTTATCTCCGCCGTGCGGATTTGAGCGTGACGACGATTATCGGTGCGGAAAACTACAAGGACGGAGGCATTTTCGGGACGATGGACGCTTATGCTTCCGTAGGAGCTCTGAAAGGCGGGCTCGTCCTCAACGGCGGAAGGTACTTTGAGGGGGCCTATTCGGGCGGCGTGTATTGGAAGAACGGAAAGCCGTTTATCGTGCCCCGCGATTCCCTTTGGAGCACCACGCCCGCTTATATCGCGGCGAGAATCAATAAATACGCCTCTACCGAGACGGGTACGGACGTCACGACGACGGATGCTTATTCCGTCATCAACGTGCACCCTTGGTCTCATAATTATTCGGATATTCGCACGATCGTCAATATGCTCTCCGATAATGTCGAGGTCGTCTCGCTCGACAGAATCGTAAATATGATGACGGACAGCGTGACGGATAAAGCGGATACGGTCGACCATTTCGTGATGCCCGAATCGGGTTCGGGGGCGACGATTACCGACGGCGAATTACAGCAGCACCCCGATTGGATTCCCACTGACCCGCTGTTCAACGACTTCCTGCTTTGGGAGGAGGATTGGACGGGCGACGTCACCTATCGTTCTTCCGATGTCGCTACCTCCGACGTATATCCCTCCTTCAAGACGAACATAGAAATTGCGGCGAAGGGAACGGCGGAAAAAGCGGAGTTTACGCTTCCGACCGTAGATAATGTATGGGTGTCGTTCTATGCTCGTGCAAACAGTACCGATCCTGTTGCGACGACCTCCTTCCGCTTGAAAATGACGGTGGACGGAACGGAAAAGACGGTGATCGAGCAAGCGACGCTCCGCGGCGTTTCGGGGACGGAAACCCCGATTGTGACGGGAGACGGCTGGCAGGCGTTCGCGTTCCCTCTGAAACAGTATTTCCCGAATTACAACGGCAAGCAAGCGAGCTTTGTGCTGGAAGTGACGGGCGACATTTCCATAAAACTGGATAATTTCTCGATTACCGACCGCTTTATCGTAGAGGGCGAGGATACGGTCTGCGAGGACGTCTATTCCAACGAATTTGAAAACGGCAGTACAGAGGATTGGATGCTCGGCGACCAATTCCAGACCAGCCAATATTATCATTGGGCGGCGTATGACAGAGAGACCTTAAAACCTAATGGAACGTTGCAGGTGGACGCTTCGGACGGAGGCGGAAACGAAAAGAGAAACGGCAATACCAACGTATGGTTCGCGAAAAACGTCGTTCTGCCCGAAACGCAGGACGCGCTGAAAGTCTCCGTTGAAATTGCGGGCGGAGCAAAAGCAAAACTTTCGATGTACGTGGACGGCAAATATGTCGTGGTCATCGATTGGACAACGAGCAGTCAAATCAAGGCCAAAGAGGTGGATATTACCGCGTTGTGCGCGGCTCAGGGAATCGAATCCCTTTCGGGCAAAGAGGTGACGTTCGTGTTTGAAGTCCGCGACAACGCCAACGACGACAACGGAACCGGTCAGGATTTCAACCTGAGCTATTTCCGCATCGAATGGGCGGGAAAAGACGCAGAATGAGGCTCGGTCTTTGAATACAGGTTTTGAAAATATAGTTCGCGGGCGCAAGGTTGCGCCCGCGGCGATATGGAGGAATATATGAAAAAATATCTCAGATACGGCCTGATTGTCGGACTTGCGTCCGTCTTTGCGCTCTCGGCCTTTGCGGGGTGCGGCGGCGGAGAAAATGAGAGTTCGCCCTCCTCGTCCGATTCGACTTCGGGAAATTCTTCTTCTGTCGAGGAGACGGAAAATTATGAAGGATATTTCAAAAAAATGACGATTACTTCCGGCGATTTGCTCGTCTACGGCCGCGCGGAAAACCTTTCGACGGAACAACAGTTCTTGGCGGAATCCATTCAAGGACTGTTTGCCCAGAAGGGCGAATCCAAGTATTATCATTACCGTACAGGGGCTTATGAAACTTGGCTTTCGGAGATAGAGACGGAGTACGGCAAGAAAAACCGCGATGTAACTTTATCGGAAATGCTCCAAGATTATAAGGAGAATATCGGTACGGGTTACGTTTTGTTCGATAAATCGGTGAGCGCCTCGGTAAATTGCGCGCGCAGCATTGCGGGCGTGGAGGGACTCGCGATGATAGATATTTCCTTAAAAACTTGGGCGGAGGAAAACGGGCTCGTCCAGCGCTGCGACGCGACGACGATGAGCGAGGAGGAATGTTTCGATACCTATAAGGACAAATTCGATAATAGCGGACTCGTTCAACAGAACGGCTCCAATATCTTCCTTACGGATTATGCGATAGCCTGTAAATATTACTGCTATTTCGTGACGGATAAAAAGCCCGCCTCCCTGACCTTCCGCAATAAAGTACAGGATTGGTGCCGTGAGTGTGCCGTCTATGGCTGGTGTCCCCTCGACGAGGGAACGGACGTAGCGTTCAGTTCCAGATATGGCAGCTTTACGCTGGCCTCCGATTATTGTCTGAACATGTCCGTATTCTCTTGTACCGACTTTTTCGGGATAGATTATCTCGAACAGCCCAACAAGGAAACGGAAAAAGAGTATTCGACGAATAAACACTACATTACTATCGTAAACAGCGACGGAGACAATTTGCAGTGCTGGTACGGCGGTACCTTCGAGGATAAGAAGTATATGGGCGCCCAGCGCGGGAATTTCCCGATGGGCTGGTCCGTGAGCCCCGCACTCCTCAGCCTCGGCCCGAATATTCTCAAACATACTTATGATAATGCAAAGTCGGGCGATCAGTTTGTTTGCAGTGTTTCCGGCCTCGGCTATACCTATCCGATGTCCTATTCCGCGGAGTCCTTAAAGCGATATTGTTCGATATTAAATGAATACTTGGGTGCCTTGGATTTGTCAGTCGTCAAAATTCTCGACAATGGTCTGCCCGAAAGCACGATAGAGGCCTATGCCGCTATGGAAAATGCAGAGGGATTTCTCTATTGCACTTATAGCGACAGCTATGTAGGAGAACACGGTTCCGTGTATTGGTCGGACAACGGAAAGCCCTTCGTCTCCTGCCGCGCGACGATGTGGAATTCCTCCCCCGAAGCGATCGCGCAGCAGATCAACGCCTATCCCGCCGACGCTACGACGATAGAGGGATATACTTATGTCAATCTCCACGTTTGGTCTATGGAATATTCCGACGTGGTGGAAATGGTGGAGCTTCTCGACGACGATGTAGAGGTCGTTACGCCTGAAACCTTTATTCGATTGATTAAAGAGAACGTCCCGCACGAGGACGTCGAACTCACCGAATAATTTTTGTAAAATACGGAAATGAAACGAGCAGGACGCGGAAAAAACAACGTCGGCGGCCTTCTTCTCGGCGGGTATTCGAGAAAATAGCATTATGAAGATACAAGGCATGCTGTATTTGCATGCCTTGTATAATTTTTTCTTGAAAAATCGGGAAGAGTAAAAAGAATTTGTGAAAAAATTAAAAAATTTTCAAAAAAGACTTGACAACTCCTCTTTTCTGTGCTACTATTTTATTACAGAGATGTAAACGTATACATAAAGGAGCCCATATGCAGGGAAAGAAAGCTGTAACGATAAACGACGTGGCCCGCGTTGCGGGGGTATCTAACGCCACGGTATCTCGTTACATCAACAATAAAACGTTCGTGACGGGGGAGAAGGCGGAGAAGATAGAGCGCGCGATAGAGGAGCTCGCCTATCGGCCGAACCGAATTGCGAGAGGGTTGAAGTTACAGCGCGCCATGCAAATTATGGTGGTTGTTCCGGATATTCGGAACCCTTATTATGCGGGCATTTACGCGACGGTACAGCAGTTGGCGAACGATAAGGGATTTACCGCAATTCTCTTCAATACCAACGAGGAGGAGAAGAAGGAGCTGGAAGCGGTACGGCTGGTTACCGAACTCGGCTGCGACGGCCTGATTTTTTGTTCCACCTCGGACGACGAGGAGATTATCCGTCAGCTCATGTCTCTGCCGATTGCGGTTGTGACCTCGAATACGTTCGGAGCGATGATTTTCGACACTGTGCACGGAATCCGCAGGGGGCAGGGGGTATATCTCGGCACCTCGCATCTCATCGATTATAAGCATGTTCGTATCGCCTATGCGGGCGGTACGCCGAATTCCATTCTCAACAAACGCCGTCTTTCCGGCTATGAACGCGCGATGAACGAACACGGGCTTCCGATACGAAAGGAATACGAATTTGCGGGCGCTTTTACCGTACAGGGCGGAATTGCCGCGGGGGAATATTTTTCCTCCCTTCCCGAAATGCCCACCGCCGTCGCTTGCGCTAACGATATGATTGCCATTGGGCTCATGCAGTATTTACAGAGAAACGGTATACAGGTACCCGACGATGTCAGCGTCGTCGGTATGGACAACATCGAATATGCCGAGTATTTCAATCCCTCCATTACGACCGTCACCAACGACAGCGGCGAGTTTGCCGAAAAGGCAATGTCCTTACTTTTCAGCCGTATAGACGGTTCCTATACCGGCGAGCCCCGTGAGTGTCTCTGCGATCGTCGTCTGATTGTCAGAAATTCGACTCGCTCTCTTTGAGCGTTTTGGTCTTTCCGAAACGGTGCGTTTTTTACTTTGAAATGTAAACGTATACAACAAAATGTAAACGTATACACTTATAAATAAAATGAGGAATAAAACAAAAAATAAATTGGTAAGGAGTAAGCTATGAAAAAAGTATTAACCAAATTGTTGTGTTTAACGATGGCCGTCGGCATGAGCGTGAGTATTCTTGCAGGCTGCGGAGGCGGGGAGGATCCCGCGGCGGGAAAGACGAAGGTCATTTTTTGGAGCCCGCAGTTTTCGGAGACGGAGACGCACGTATGGTTGCAGAAGTACACGAACTTATACAATGAGACGAACGAGAAGAACACGTACATTGAACTGTCGATTATCCCTGAGGACGTGTGGGATCAGAAGTTGAAGGCGGCACAGGAGAACGGCACGGCGCCGGAGATTATTTTCGTGAACTATGCGGAAATTCCGTCCAAAGCGATGCTCGGGAACTACACGGCGCTGGACGAATATATGTCGCCCGAGGTATGGGACGACCTTTCGGAGAACGTGCAAGAAATGGTAGAGGTGCAGGGGAAGCATTACGTGTATCCTGCCTTTGTGGAGCCGTATTCCATGCTGTTTTACAGCAAGAGCGCGTTTGAGGAAGCGGGCTTGGACCCGAACACTCCGCCGAAATCCTGGGAGGAGATGTACGAATACGCGAAGAGGCTGACGAAGGAAGGGCGTTACGGAATCGAAATGCCCGCGGCGAAGGATCTCGGCTGGGTCATGTGGGGTTTTCAGGCGATGAAGGGAGAATATTTGCTCAACGATAATTGGGACGCCGCGGACGTAAATAACGATTATTACAGGGATTTGTTCACGATATTCAGAAAGATTTACCAAGAAAACCTGACCATTCGCGTGGCGTCGAGCAGTTATAAAGAAATCACGCCCTTGGGGCAGGGGAAGGTGGCGATGCAGTTGAGCGGCTCTTGGGCGATGGGGCAGTTAAAGAACGATTATCCCGATAAGGTGGACGATATTGGCTATGCGGTGTGTCCGACGTGGACGGGCGAGACGGAGGGCGTGACGACGGCGGCGCTCGGCGGCTGGGGCTTTTCGCTGGACGGAAACGCCAAGCATCCCGAAGAAGCAGGGGCGTTTATCGAATGGCTGTTGGCGGGCGATCCCGAATATATGTACGAATTTTTCAAGGAACTCGGATTTTCCAAATTCACGGCAAGAAAGAGCGTGGACGAGCTGTTGAACACCCGCGAGGAATCCAAAAACGACGCTTTCCGTGCCTTTACTTCGGAATATGTTCTGCCGTATGCGGTCGCGGAGCCCTGTTATCCGTGGGCAATCAGTAAAGAATTTGCCGACTCTCTGAACGCGGTGGAAATCATGGGTACGATAGACGTGGACAAGACGCTGGCCTCTTTGCAGTCAAAATTGGAGGGGATCATAGAAGCGGACGGCCTTGCGGGTACGAATCCCCGCTATAAGGCCGAGGAGTAAAAAAGATGACGACGAAAACGGGAAAAAAGTCCGCTTGGAAAAAGGATGACCTGTTGACCGCGTACCTGGTATTGTTGCCTTCCTTTCTTTTGCTGGTCACTTTCGTGATAGCGCCGCTGGTGATTTCCGTCGTGAACAGCTTTTACGACAGTAGCGCCTATATGGATGCGGTTTGGAAGGGCATGGGCAATTACACGAAGGTGCTCGCCGACGAAAAGTTTTGGAAGTCGATCGGCGTGGGACTCAAATTTATCTTGGCAATCGTGCCGATTCAGTTGATTCTCGCGTTTTTTATCGCGCATCTGGTCATACAGCTTCCCAAACATCTCTCCTCGTTCGTCAAGGTGACCGTATATATGCCCTGTCTGCTTTCGGGGATTATCGTCGGAGCGATATTTTCCTATATCTACGCTTCGGACGCGGGCGGATTTCTCAATAATTTATTGAGCAAGTTCGGAATTTCTCCCATCGGCTGGACGGGCGAACCCCGCTGGGCGCTGTTCTCCGTCGCCGTGGCGGCGATATGGAACGGTTTGGGCTATACCACGCTGGTCATGCTGGGCGGAATTTTGGATATTCCGCGCGACTATTACGAGGCTGCAAAATTGGACGGAGCGGGATTTTTTGCGCAGATGGTGCACATCACGATTCCTTCCATGCGCAATCTCGGAGTATATCTTCTCATATCCAGCTTTGTTTCCACCTTTCAGCTTTTCGAGCTTCCCTTCGTCCTGACGGGCGGCGGTCCGTTGGACATGACGCAGGGACCCGTGGGG
>CAKXBD010000011.1:0-424 GCA_934871445.1 uncultured bacterium
GTATAGAAGAGAGAGTCCTTCTCTTCTGTTTGCACATTTAGCCAGGTAAGGAATTTGTCTTTCGGCACGAAGATACGACTTCCAACTTTGAAGGCAGGAAAGTCGATGCGCTTCACAAGCTCATAGACCTGAGACAGCCCGAGGCCGAGGAAATTGGACACCTCTTGAACATTGAGGATAAGGGGGAGCTCATCGGAACTCTTATACTGGCAACTTTTCATTTTGCATTCCTCCTGTGAAGTAATCTATATCAATACTTACGAGGAGGTTTGGTAACCAACAACAGGTTCGTACAAATTATCAGCAATAGAAAGCAGAAACTGCATTTTATTTGTGGCGAATTTGCCGCAATTAAACGACAGTTGCGTTGGGGCGTTATGAGATTAGCTAAAAAAGAAGCACTTACGGATCAATACCGTAAGTG
>CAKXBD010000011.1:434-11862 GCA_934871445.1 uncultured bacterium
ACTGGATGGCGTCTTTGAAAGCCTTTCCTGCTTTGAACGCAGGTGCCTTAGATGCAGGGATATCAATATGCTCACCTGTTGCAGGATTCTTGCCAGTACGGGCAGCACGTTCTTTGACCTCGAAAGAGCCGAAGCCCACCAGCTGTACTTTGTTGCCCGCCTTCAAAGTTTCGGTAACGGTAGCGACAAATGCGTCGTAAGCGATAGCCGCATCCTTATTGGTGAAGCCCGCCTTTTCTGCCATAGCTTTGATAAATTCGCCTTTGTTCATAAGAGTTATCCCCTTTGGTTGAATTCTTAAATTTTCATTTAAGTACTCTTATTATATCGTATTCCGGTGCAAAAGTCAAGCGCAAGAAGGCAAAAGAAGCGCATTAAACCCTTGAAAACGAAAGAAAATTTGAAAATTACGGGTATAAAACGGTAAAAAATGGAAATAGAGGGGGAAAATCAATGTTCGCTTGAAAAGAACCCCAATCCCAGAACTTGGGAGACTTGCGTCATGACGGCGAAGGAGTTTGGATCTACCTCTTTGAGAATTTTGCGGAAGGTAGCGATTTGTCTGCGGTTGACGACGCAGACAAGCATAGCGTGCGTCTCGCGGGTATACATGCCCGTAGCGGGGATAGAAGTGACGCCCCTTCCCAATTTGGAGATAATGGCGAGTGCCATTTCATCGGGCTTATCGGTAACGACGCGGAATTCTATGGCGGAGTTAAACCCGTTCGTAATGGCGTCGTTGGTTTTGCTTTCGACGTACTGTTCGCACGCGGCCAT
This sequence comes from uncultured bacterium, assembly GCA_934871445.1. Taxonomy (GTDB): domain Bacteria; phylum Bacillota; class Clostridia; order Christensenellales; family Borkfalkiaceae; genus Scatosoma. The sequence goes on from CAKXBD010000011.1 coordinate 1,212, forward strand.
AATGAGGGGAAGGATTTTTCCGACGGCATCGTCGGCGAGGTCCTTATAGACAAAGAAGGACGCCGCGATGACGACGCAGTTGAGCATGAATATCATCCAAGCGATAGAGGGTGCGGGGCGCTTTCTTTGAACCATGACGGCGACAATATCCATACCGCCCGTGCTTCCGCCGATTTTGAAAGCGAAGCCTATGCTGGCGCCGATGCCGATACCGCCGGCCAAAGCGGCAAAAATTTTCTCGTCAAAGACGAGTCTGGGCATGCCGAGCTTTTCCATGAGCATGAGGAACAAAGTTTGTAACAATACATGGCTCAAAGTAAGTACGGCGAATTTTTTCTTTACGAAAAAGAAGGAGAGGACGATCAGGGGAAAATTGATACAAAATACGGATATACTTTGAATGATTTTTCCGTGAGAAGCCTTTTCGAGGATAATGGCGATACCGGTGACGCCGCCGGTTGCGAAGTCGTTCGGCGCAATGAGGGAATAGGAGGAAATTGCGAGCAGGAACGCGGAAAGAGCGAGAATAAAAGCCGTTTTTACGATGTAGACGAGTTTGACTTTCCAATCGCCCTCGGGCAAAACTCCCTCTTTTGTCCGCACGCGCTTGGGCGGAAGGGGGACTCCGTAATGATTATTGGGTTCGTCCGTTCCCTCGAAGGGGGCCTTTTGTTCGGGTATCTTTTCTTGTTTTTGTTCCTGATCCTGATCCATAGTTAAATTCCTCTGCCTCACCGGGCGGTCGTATTATTTTATTGCGAGGTATATTTTAACACATTTCCCGAGTCGAATCAAGCGGTTGAGCGGGGATAGCCGAAAATATTTGTCGGCTCCTTCCGTTCAATCTCTTTCCCGCATGCGTCCGCACGGGTGTTTTTTGTTCAAGTTCCGTGCTCGTAAACATTCCGTGCGGAAGGCCTTGTTCATGCATTTTAGTTTATTCGTTGTTTTCCTCCCGCGGGCTTTTTCGCGAGCCTGAAAAAACTCCCTCCGTAAAATGCGGAGGGAGCTTCGATTCAGATTGCGGCGACGTTGACTTTAATTTTTACGGAGATATTTTCCATCAGCCGGATTTCGGCGTCGAAAGTTCCCAAGGTTTTGACGGTATTCATCTGAATTTTCTTTTTGTCTATATCGAAGCCCTTTTCCGCGAGCGCAGCGGCGACCTGAGCGGAAGTGACGCTGCCGAACATTTTCCCGTTTTCTCCCACTTTGAGCCCAATATCCACGCTTTGGCCTTTGAGTTTTTCGGCGAGTTCTTTGGTCGCCTTAATTTCCTCTGCGCGGTGGAACTGTTCCGCGGCCTTTTTCTGATTGACTTCATTTATACCGTTGACAGTGGCGGCTTCGGCGAGTCCCTTTTTGAATAGAAAATTTTTAGCGAAGCCGTCGGAGACTTCGATAATATCGCCTTTTTTGCCGCTGCCCTTTACGTCTGCTTTCAAAATTACCTTCATATTTTTGTCCTCCTTTTGCACGATAATCTGTTCAAGATATATTTTACAGGAAATTTGAGAAAAAGTCAATAGGAAAAGGGGAAAATGTGCATACTGATTATGCGTACGTAAAGTTACGCAAGGAGGATTAAAAATATGATGAACGAAAACAAAATGGATATCAACACGAGCATCGGCTGCAACGTTACGGAATGTAAGTATAATCGCGCGGGCGATTATTGTACGCTTTCCAAGATTCACGTGGGTTGCGATTGTAATTGTGATTCCGAAAAATGCACCTGCTGCGATAGCTTCCAGCGTAAATAAGAAAAAAGTATCCGCCGAATATTCGGCGGATATTTTTTAGATTTTGCGTTTGAGTTCCTTGACTGCATTGATGAGGAAAAATTCGGCGGTGGTGCCTTTTCTGATGAGCTGTAAAGCCTCATCGGGCGTGCACCATCTGGCCTCGGTGATTTCGTCCTCGTTGATTTTGAGCGGTTTGTCCTCGACGATGACGATGAAGTTGAGCATCAGCACATCCTTTTTGGAATGGTATCTCGAAGACATGTATTTGCATTTGACGACGTCGAGACCTAACTCCTCCTTAATTTCGCGGGGGACTGTTTTTTCGGCGTTTTCTCCCTTTTTGATGTAGCCTGCAAAGAGTATAAAATCGTCGTCCTCAACGTGTTTTGCGAGCAAAATTTTATCTTGGGCCCGATTGGTGACGACCATGGAGACCGCGACGTTAAATTGAGGAAATTTATACGCTTCGCATTTGTCGCAATAGGGAACGAGTCCCTCGTTTTCGCAGAATCTGAGGGTAAGTTTTTCACCGCATTGTTTACAATACATAGGTATTCCTCCTTTGGGGGCGATGAGCCCTCGGTTATTTTCCTTATATAATAGCGCATTTTTTGAAATTTGTCAAGAGGGGGCGGAGAAAAAAATAATTTATGGCGGAAAAATTTTTTCAATGCGCCTATGGCTTGACAGAATACAAAAAATGCAGTATAATAAAGCGTATGATTTATAGGCGGAGAAAGGGCATTTGACGAAAAGAAGGAGAATGCTCGGTTTTTTGCGTGTTTCATACGATTTATAACACACCGATAAAAAGCAAAAAGGAGATAAGGAAATGCTTACATCTATCTGCGGGATCAATTGGGGCGACGAAGGGAAGGGCCGAATGGTCGACCTTCTTTCCGAGCGGTTCGACGTCGTGTGCCGTTATCAGGGCGGGAACAACGCGGGGCATACGGTCATCAACGAGCGCGGGAAATTTGTCCTCAATCTTCTTCCTTCGGGGATTCTCCGCGAGAGCGTGGTCAACGTCATGGGGAACGGAATGGTCATTGACATCAAGCATCTTTGCGGGGAAATGCAGCGATTGAGAGAGGCGGGGATTTCGATTGGGCCCGAAAATCTCAAAATCAGCGACCGCGCGATCATCACGATGCCCTATCACGTATTGCAGGACTGTTTGGAGGAAGACCGTTTGGCGGGGAAGAAATTCGGCTCCACCCGCCGCGGAATAGCGCCCGTCTACGCGGATAAATATTTCAAGAAAGCGTTCCGCATGGGCGAGCTCTTGAATAAGGAGCTCCTCTATAAGCGGGTGAAGGATATCGTGGAGTGGAAGAATCTGACGATTGCGCGCGGTTACGGGGCGGAGCCGATCAAGGCGGAGGACATGATCGCCTATTTCGAGGAGTACGGCGCGCCGCTCAGGGAGTACATTTGCGACACGGGCGAATACCTGAACGAAGCGAACAAAGCGGGAAAAAATATCATGTTTGAAGCGCAGTTAGGGGCGCTTAGGGACATCGACTTCGGGATTTATCCCTATACGTCATCGTCGTCGACGATAGCGGCGTATGCGCCGATCGGAGCGGGGGTGCCGAATTTGCAGCTAGATAATTCCATCGGAATCATGAAGGCGTATTCGACTTGCGTAGGGGAAGGTCCGTTCACGGCGGAATATTTCGGCGAGAAGGCGGAGAAGCTGAGAAAAGCGGGCGGCGAGTACGGCGCCGCGACGGGCAGACCGCGCCGCGTGGGGCCTTTCGACGTCGTGGCTTCGCGCTACGGTATACGCTGTCAGGGCGCGAAGGAAATCGCGCTCACGAAGCTGGACGTACTTTCGGGGTATGAAGAGATCGAGGTCTGCACGGAGTATCTCTTGAACGGCAAGAAGGTGGACGTATTCCCGTTCACGGACGTTTTGGACGAATGTAAACCCGTTTTCGAGACGTTGAAGGGCTGGAACACGGACATTTCCAAGTGCCGTAAAAAGGAAGATCTTCCCAAAGAAGCCCTCGAATATATCGCTTTTATCGAGAAAGCCTGCGATTGTCACATTAAATATGTATCCGTCGGAGCGGAACGCGACGCTTATATCGAGATGTAACGGTTTGTCGGAAGTGCCGACATATTCAAATTTATCCTATTTATCATAATATCGGGTTTTACTGTAATATGCTGAAAAAGTTTTATAAAATGCAGGGCATCGGAAACGACTATATCTATTTCGATTGTTTGGACGCGCCCTTTGAAGATCCTTCCGCGGCGGCGGTCAGGCTTTCCGACCGCCATTTCGGAATCGGCGGGGACGGAATCGTGCTGATTTGTCCCTCGGCGGTGGCGGACGCGAAAATGCGCATGTTCAATGCGGACGGCAGCGAAGGAAAGATGTGCGGAAACGCGATTCGCTGCGTCGGAAAGTATCTTTACGATTTCAAAAAGACGGATAAAACGCAGTTGAAAATAGAGACGCTCAGCGGGATAAAGACGCTCTTTCTGTCCGTTTCGGACGGAGAGACGACCTCGGTTCGGGTGGACATGGGCGCCCCCGAGCTTGTGCCGAAAAAAATCCCCGTGCTTTCGGGAACATCCTTTCCCGTCGTGGGACGAGAGACGGAGATCGCGGGCGGGAAATATGCAATCACCTGCGTATCCATGGGCAACCCTCACTGCGTGGTATTTTCCGACCCCGACGCATGGGAAATCGAAAAGACGGGGCCGCTGTTTGAAAACGCTCCGATTTTCCCCGAGCGGACGAATACGGAATTTGTCAAAGTCCTCGGGAAAAACGAACTCAAAATGCGGGTTTGGGAGCGCGGCAGTGGCGAGACATGGGCCTGCGGCACGGGCGCATGCGCGGCGGCGGTCGCGGCGGTTCTGAACGGTTACGCCGCGCGGAACGAAGATATTCTCGTCCGCCTTCGCGGCGGCGAGCTCGTCATTCGCTGGACGGAGGACACGGTATATATGACGGGTGCGGCGACGCTCGTGTTTACGGGCGAAGTCGAGGTCTGAAAAGTCGGGGATTGAAAAATATCCGTTTTTCAATCCGTTGTCGCACGCATTTTGCGTCAGATTGCGTTTTGTCGTCTATATGCATGTTTGTGCGTTTTTTGCGGAAATCCACGCGTTTCGCGTTTCGCGGCTTGCCCGAAACGGTTTCAAATAGGCAAATTCAAAGAAAAAATATACGGGAGCATAGAAAAAATCATGACGAAATACATTTTTGTCACGGGCGGCGTAGTATCGGGCTTGGGTAAAGGAATCACGGCGGCGTCCTTGGGCAGACTTTTGAAAATGCGCGGGTATAAGGTGGCGTCGCAGAAGCTGGACCCCTATATCAACATCGACCCCGGCACGATGAGCCCCTTCCAGCACGGAGAAGTGTTTGTGACGGAGGACGGAGCGGAAACGGATTTGGACCTCGGCCATTACGAACGTTTTATCGACGAAAATCTGAATAAGTACTCGAATTTAACGACGGGTAAGGTGTATTGGAACGTCCTGAACAAAGAGCGCAGCGGGGAATATCTCGGCAAGACGGTGCAGGTAATTCCGCATATAACCAACGAGATAAAGACGTTTATCTACAATGTCGGAAAGACGTCGAACGCGGACGTGGTCATCACGGAAATCGGCGGGACGACGGGCGACATCGAAAGCCAGCCGTTCATCGAGGCGATCCGTCAGGTGGCGCGGGAAGTGGGGCGGGAGAACTGCTGTTTCATTCACGTCACCTTGGTGCCGTATATTTCGGGATCGGACGAATTCAAATCCAAGCCCACGCAACATTCCGTGAAGGAATTGCAGGGCATGGGGATCACGCCCGACATCATCATGGCGCGCGTGGATCAGCCCATGCCCCGATATATAAAGGATAAAATCGCGATGTTCTGCAATGTAGAGCCGGAATGTTGCATTGAAAATCTGACGGTTCCCGTGTTGTATGAAGCGCCGCTCATGCTGGAAAAGAGCAATTTTTCCACGGTGGTTTGTAAGATTTTGAATTTGGATCCGAAGGAAATCGACATGACGGAATGGACGGAGATGCTGGACAGAGTGCACGCCCGCAGCAAGACGGTAAAGATCGCGCTTTGCGGGAAGTACGTGCAGTTGCACGACGCCTATTTGTCGGTTGCGGAAGCGCTCGCGCACGGCGGTTACGAGAACGACGCGAAGGTAGAGATCGAGTGGGTGGATACGGAATTTTTGACGAAGAAGAATATTTCGGAAAAACTTCGCGGGGTAGACGGAATCATCGTTCCGGGCGGGTTCGGAAACCGCGGGATAGAGGGCATGATTTTGGCGGCGCAGTACGCGCGGGAAAAGAATATCCCGTATTTCGGGATCTGCCTCGGCATGCAGATTGCGGCGATCGAATTTGCGCGCAACGTGCTCGGATATAAGGACGCGGACTCCTCGGAATTCAATCCCGAAAGCCAGCATCACGTCATCGATTTGATGCCCGATCAATACGGCGTAAAGATGGGCGGAACCATGCGTCTGGGCGCGTATCCCTGTAAGGTCATCGGGCCGATCATGAAGCGGGCGTACGGAAAGGAGGAGGTAGCGGAACGCCACCGCCACCGTTTCGAGTTCAATAACGATTATCGCCGCCAGTTTGAAGAAAACGGAATGATCATAGCGGGCACATCGCCCGACGGAAGCCTTTGCGAAGCGATAGAATATCCCGCGGACGATTTTTATATCGGCGTGCAGTTCCACCCCGAATTTAAGTCCCGCCCGAACGGTGCGCAGCCGATTTTCAGGGAATTTATCGCCAGTGCGGTGAAATATATGGAAAAAAGGAAGTAAGGGTATGAAACCGAATATCAATTATGCAAATCTTGCAGAAAGCTACCTGTTTTCAGCGGTAGCGAAAAAGGCGGCGGATTACGCCGCGGCAAACCCCGATAAGAAGGTATTGAAGCTGAGTATCGGGGATGTGACGTTGCCGCTCGCGCCCGCGGTGATCGCGGCCATGCACGAAGCGGTGGAGGAAATGGGCAAAAAGGAGACGTTCAAGGGTTACGGCCCCGAACAGGGCTATCCCTTTCTCCGCGAGAGCATAAAAGGATATTATGCTCGTCGCGGAGTGACGCTGAACGCGGACGAAATTTTTGTTTCGGACGGCTCCAAATCGGACTGCGGGAATATTTTGGACATTTTCGCCAAGGAAAACACGGTGCTGGTGCCCGATCCCGTCTATCCCGTGTACGTGGATACCAACGTCATGGCGGGTAGGAAAATCGTGTATGCGGCGGCGACGGAAAAGAACGGATTTTTGCCCATGCCCGACGAAAATACGGACGCGGACATTATTTATATTTGTTCCCCGAACAATCCCACGGGCGCGGCGTATACGAAGGAGCAGCTCGGAAAGTGGGTGGAATACGCTCTCAAAAAAAATGCGGTGATTTTGTACGATGCCGCATACGAATGTTTTGCGGAAGAGGGCGTGGCCCGCAGTATTTACGAGGTAGAGGACGCGAAAAAATGTGCGATAGAGCTCTGCTCTTTTTCCAAGACGGCCGGTTTTACGGGTACGCGGTGCGGGTATACGGTGGTACCCGAAACGCTCGTTTACGAGGGAATGTCGCTGAGAAAGATGTGGCTGCGCCGCCAGACGACGAAATTCAACGGAGTTTCGTACATCGTGCAGAAGGGCGCGGCAGCGGTATTTACGGAAGAGGGTGAGAAGCAGATAAAGGAAAATATAGATTATTACCGCGAAAACGCGAAAATTATCTCCGCCTGCATGGAGGAATGCGGAATCCCCTATACGGGCGGAAAGAATTCCCCGTATATCTGGCTGAAATGCCCGAACGGCAAAAAGAGCTGGGAATTTTTCGACGATATGCTCGAAAACGTACAGGTCGTCGGGACCCCCGGCAGCGGTTTCGGGGAAAACGGCGAAGGTTATTTCCGTCTGACGGCGTTCGGCAGCCGCGAGACGACAAAAGAAGCCTGCGCGCGTATCATCAAATGGCTGAAAAAATAAAAGATCGATAAAAAGGAGCGGCCGCCCGTCGGGTGTCCGCTCCTTTTTGTTTTTCATTTCAGCCGTTAAATGATAGTAAACCACACAGTTATCCATACGATGCCCCAAATCGTAAGCGAGACAATGCCGATTACCAATCCCGCAACCGCAAGTCCATTGAAACGGCACTCCTTTGCCTGTTTCATGCCTATCATGCTGAACACTACACCGAGAATAGAGGCGATACAAAAATATATCCCCAGAGACAGCGACAGTATCGATAAGATAAATCCCGCAATTCCGAATGCGTTAACTTTTTTCGCCTGTTCCTGTTGAAAGTTTGCCGTTCCGAATGAATAGCCGTTTCCTGTTCGTCCCGTCTGTCCGTTTGCCGTCCCGAAAAAGTTGTCGTTTTCCGTCCGTTCGTTTACTGCTCCGAACAAATCGTCGTTTCCCGACTGCCCGTTTGTCCTTGCAAACGAATTGCCGTTGCCTGTTTGTCCGTTTGTTGCTCCGATCCCCGTTGCGGTGCCGCAATAAATGCAGAAAGCCGCTTTACCGTCAATCTCTTTTCCGCAATTTCTGCAAAACATTTCTTTTTTCCTCTCAGGTAAAAATGTACAATTATGTACTTTTTGTTTTATTATAGTACAGAAAATATACAATGTCAAGTAAAAAGGGTAAAAAGTTAAAAGGACTGAGAAGAGCCGAAGGGCTGACACAGCGAGAATGTTGCTTCTTGTGGCAGTGGTGACGGTAATCCCCCGCGGCTCAATGCCGTCGGGGGATTATATATTCCTCGGAAGGATAGAATAATTTTTTATTGAGGATATAGGGGAAAATCGTCTGATAAACTCTTGTAAATGTTTCATTTTTCAAAAAGAACATTCATACAAAAACATTTCTGTCAGGTTATTTTCAGCAATTTTTTTATCATAGGAGGAATATACATTTAATTTAGTAAATCCTATTTCACGTAAATAGGGCTCTATTTCTCCCAGCTCATAAAGATGTGTTTGAAAGTCCATTTTTTCCTGCTGTAACAATTTAGTCCCATCGTACAGCTCATAAATACTCGGGGAATACTGCGTATGTGTTTTTTCATCGTAATAATTTTTCCCTTTAAGAATTAATTCATAGCCTTCTTTGGTCTTTACAGATATTGAAGTTTTATAATCTGAATCATTGGGACATTTATCGGCTATTGTATCGACGGCAAAAACAAACCTGCCGTCTTTTTTCAACAGGTCTTTCATTTTATGTAAAATTTTTTTGCATAAATCCATATCCGTAAATAACGATACGGAACCGGACGAGATAAAAATATAATCGTATTTTTCTGTTGAATCGTATTCCAATATATCTTTTTGAAATACTTTTGCAGTAGGTGCTTTTTCGTTCAGCTTCGCAAGCATTTCTGCTGACAAATCTATCCCGCTAATATCAAATCCTCTTTCCAAAAAAGGAATTAAAAATCTACCGCTGCCACATAAAGGCTCTAAAATTTTCATTCCTTTTTCAGCGAAGGAGAGATAAAACGATAACTCCTCTTGGGGAGCTTCTTTGTGTAAAATCTCATACATTTCTGTGCATAGACTGCCGTAATAATTTTTAATCATTTCCATGCTTACTTCCTCACAAATTCAAAATTCTTAATTTGGTTTCTTAGATTGTAGCACCCGGATACGAATTTCTCTATCATTTTCCTAACTATATGATTATATTTTTCCATATTGTTTTACTTTTCTATGGAAATGTCGGGCACGCTTTGGGCGCTCAAATATTAAATATTACTACTACTATTTTTTAGCGCTCTAATTTTCTTGAAAGGGCGGTGCTTGCAAGGAAGCCACAGCTCAACATTTTTTGACGGTATAAATGATCAATTCTTACGCCTGTGGATTAAACGGGGACCGCAAATTGAGCTCCTTTATCATCTGATTGACATAGGAGACGGGCACGAGCTTGATTTTGCCCTTGAATTTTTCGCAGGTTTTCATGTTTTTTGCGGGGAGGACGACGGTTTTGAAGCCCGTTTTGATACACTCGTTCACGCGCTTTTCGGCGTAGGTGACGGCGCGGATTTCCCCCGTCAGTCCGACTTCGCCGAATACGGCGGTATATTTGTCGATGGGAATGTCGGCGGCGGCGCTGGCAAGGGCGGCGCAGACGGCGAGATCGACGGAAGGCTCGGCGAGCTTGATGCCGCCCATGGCGTTGATATAGACGTCGGAGGTATAGAAGGGAATCCCGCAGCGTTTTTCGAGCACGGCAATCAGCACGACTAGTTTATTATAGTCAATGCCGAGCGTCATTCTCCGCGGGAGGCCGTAGGAGGTTTTTGAAATGAGCGTCTGAATTTCGACGTTCATACAGCGATTGCCGCTTTCCGAAGGGGTGACGCAGGAGCCTGCGGCGACGCCGCGGCTTTCGGAGAGAAACAGCTCGGAGTAATCGAATACGCCCACTTCCTGCACGGAGCCGAACCTGTTTTTGACGGCGCGGAGGAGCTTGAAATTTTCTTCCTGCTGTCCCTCGAAATAGAGGACGGTGTCCATGATATGTTCGAGGACTTTTGGTCCCGCGAGGGAGCCCTCCTTGGTGACGTGGCCGATGATGAAGAAGGTGATTCCGCGGGATTTGGCGATTCTCATGAGCCTTGCGGCGCACTCTCTGACCTGTCCGACGCTGCCCGCGGCGGAGGAGAGCGCTTCGGTATAGACGGCCTGAATGGAGTCTATGACGACGAATTCCGCGTCCGAGAGGTTGTTTTCTATGTCTTCGAGACAGGTTTCGTTGAGGAGTAGAAGGTTATCGGAATTAATTCCCAGCCTTTCGCAGCGCATTTTCACCTGCGAGCAGCTTTCCTCTGCGGAGACGTATAAGACGCGCCTTTCCTCGGCGAGGTAAGCGGAGACCTGTGTTAGGA
>CAKXBD010000011.1:11872-27276 GCA_934871445.1 uncultured bacterium
GTGTTAGGAGGGTACTTTTTCCGATTCCGGGGTCACCGCCGAGGAGCACGAGGGAGCCCCGCACGATTCCTCCGCCGAGCACGGTATCAAATTCTCCGATCCCCGAGGAGACTCTCTTGAATTTTTCGTAACCGACTTTGGAGAGGGGGAGGGCTCTCGTTCCGCCGCCCATATCGGAGAGGGCGGGGCGGGAGGATTTTTTTGCACTTTCTGCGGGTTTGATCAGTTCCTCCTGCATGGTGTTGAAGTTGCCGCAGCCGGGGCACTTTCCCAGCCATTTGGGGGCAGTGTACCCACATTCGACGCAGACGAACTGCGAAGTCGGCGCTTTGGATGTAGCCATAAAATATTTTCTCCTTAACGGCGGCTGCACACATGCGCACCCGTCAGATTGTCCTTAACAGCACATAGGCGTTTACGGTAATTCCCTTGCCTTCCCCGACGTAACCCAATCCCTCGTTAGTACCGGCGGAAACGCCGACGGCGGAGCAATCGAGTCCGAGCGCCCGCGCGAGCGAGCTCTTGATTTGGTCGATGAATTTTGCGAGTCGAGGTTTTTCCGCCTGAACGGCGACGGAAAGGTTTTTGGGAGCGAATCCTTCCCTTGCAATCAAAGACCTGACCTCCCGAAGCATCTGCATGGAATCGGCATCCCGCCATTTTTCGTCCTTGTCGGGGAAATAGTGTCCGATGTCTTTCAGTCCCGCGGCGGAAAGCAATGCGTCCATGACGGCGTGCGCGAGTACATCTCCGTCGCTGTGCGCGACGAGCCCGCTTTCGGAGGGGATTTTCACTCCCGCGAGGAGAATGAAATCCTGTTTTTTCCCGAAAGCGTGAGTATCCACGCCGAACCCCGCCCGCGCGCAGTTGTCGGAGAAATCTTCGGGAAACGTGAGCTTTTTGTTTTCCCGCGAGCCCTCGCATAAGCGGGGCGCGCCGATAAAGGCGGCGTATACGGAGGAATCGTCGGTATACGTCCCGCCTTCTTTTTCCGCCGCTTCGTAAGCGTGCCGAAGTTCTTCGGTATAGAACCCCTGCGGAGTCTGTAAAGCGAATACCTTGTCCCGCGGCGGCACGGCGCCGATATATCCGTTTTCCGAAACCGCGACGGTATCTACCGCGGGAACCGCGCAGATACCGCTTCCGAATCGGGATACGCTGGAAATGCACTCCGAAATGATTTTCTCGGAGACAAAGGGGCGTGCGCCGTCGTGTACGAGCACGATTTCCCCCGTCGCGGCTTTCAGGGCGCCTCGGACGGAATCCGACCGCGTTTTTCCCCCGAGCACGACTCTCGTGCGCGGAAAACGAGCGCAGAGCGCGGAGATTTCCTCGAAATCCGTCTCCGAAGCGGTCACGAGGATTTCCGTCACGGCGGGAATGTCAAATGCGGAAATCGTCTTTTCGAGCACGCACCCTTTCAGAACCCCGCCCGCTTCTTCCGCCCGTCCGTCCGTTCCGTCCGTCCATCTGTTCGTTCCGTCTGTCCGTCCGTCCGTTCGTTCCGTCCGACCATCCGCTCGTATCGGTTTGTCCGTTTGAGCCCTTCCGTCCGCGTTGCCCGTTTGTTCGTTCCGTCCGTTTACGTTTACGTCGTCCGTTGCGCTCGCGCCTTCCTCGGTTCGGAAATTTCTTTCCGTCGTGTCCGCCGAGCCGTCTTTACCTTCCGTCCGCGTTGCCCGTTTGTTCGTTTCGTCCGCCCGTTCGCATTGTCCGCTCATGCGTTCCATCCGTCCGTTTTCGGCTGTTTTTTCCCGTTTTGTCTCGTTTTTTGCCGAAGCAGATACTCCCCCGTAAAGCGGCGCAAATAATTTATTCCCGTTCATTCCGGCGCGTTCGCCCTTTCCCGCGGCGCAGATGATAGCGGTCACGGAGGGAGAGGAAAGGGGAGTCATTGGGGGATTACCTCGTAGAGGGAGGCGGCGTCCTCCTTTTTTACGACTTCTTTAACGTCGAGGATGCGGAATTTGAGGGTTCCCGAAGCGTAGAGGATTTCGACTATGTCGTCGGGCTTGACGGAAGCGGAGGGTTTGGCGGGCTTGCCGTTGAGGAGTACCTTGTCGGCGCCGCAGGCTTCCTGAGCGACGGTGCGGCGTTTGAGGATTCTGGAAACTTTCAGAAATTTGTCGATTCTCATAGAAATTTGACCTGTTTTGTCCCTTTTGAAAAATAAAAAAAATTAGTTGAAGAGGTAGGGCAAAAATCGCTTGACATCTTTTCTTTTGCCCGTTATAATTTAATAATGTATCATTATGCTTACTATGGCGTATTGCCCCCTGCGGCAAACAAGCATTACGGTAATATTATATCCGAAAGCGGCCGAAAAGTAAAGCGAACGACGCAAAATAACGCAAAATTTCGATTTTTATCGATGAAAAGATATACTCGGTAGATCGGCTGAAAAAATAGTTAAGGAGCAACGAATCAACCGATGGATTTACCTATTTACAAGTATGGCAAGAATGAGAGAAGAAAATTCGGCTCGATCAACGAAGTCATCGACATTCCCGACCTCGTAGAGATTCAGAAGGACAGCTACAATTCTTTCATTCAGGAAGGTATCAGCGAGGTATTCGAGGATTTTTCCCCGATTACCGACTACTCCGACCACTTTGAGCTTTACTTTCTCGACCATCGTTTCGGCGACAAGCCGAAATACGACGAGAAGGAATGCCGCAACCGCGACGCGACGTACGCGCTTCCGTTGCGGGTGAAAGTCCGCCTCGTGAACAAGGTGAAGAACGAAGTTCTCGACCAGGAAGTATTCATGGGCGATCTTCCGCTCATGACGGAGAACGGCTCGTTCATCATCAACGGTGCGGAGCGCGTCATCGTCTCCCAGCTGGTCCGTTCGCCGGGCGTGTATAATGCGTCGTCGAAGGATAAGACGGGAAAGGAGATGTTCGCGACGACGGTGATGCCCAACCGCGGCGCATGGCTGGAACTCGAACAGGACGCGGCGGACGCCCTGTATGTCCGCGTGGACAGAAAGAAGAAGCTCTGTATCACGGTTCTTTTGCGCGCGCTGGGCTTCGGCTCCAACCGAGCGATAGAGGATTTGTTCCCCGGCGATAAAATCATTCGGGAGACGCTGGAAAAGGATACGACGAGATCGGAAGCGGACGGCCTCATCGAGCTGTACCGCCGCCTTCGTCCGGGCGAAGTGCCTACGGAAGATTCCGTGCGCACGCACCTTTTCAATCTGTTCTTTGATCCCCGCCGTTACGACATCGCCAAAGTGGGGAGATATAAATATAATAAGAAGCTCAACTTAGCATACCGTCTTCCGGGCTGTAAAGCGGCGGACGATATCGTCAATCCCGAGACGGGCGAAATTCTCGTCACTGCGGGAGAGAAGATTTCCGAGGAAAAGGCGAGAGAGCTTCAAAACGCGGGCGTGAACGAAGTATTCGTTTTGGTGGACGATCCCGAGGAAGGTGAAATCCGGCATAAGATCATCGCCAATAACACGGTGGATTTTGCGGCGGTTTCGGATATCCCCTTAAAGGCCCGCGCCAAGGACTTCGGACTGCTTCCCACGATCTATTATCCCAATTACCGTTTCTCCAAGCTCGTCGCCGAGGACTGCAAGACGATGACGGTGGAGGAAGTGGCGGAAAAATACGTCGACGAGATCGACGCGCTTTACTATACGCACGAGAAGCCCGAAGAGGCGGACGAGAAGCAGGAGGAGAAAAAGAACCGCGAAAAGCGCCGCGACAACCGCCGCAAATTCGTGCAGGCGTGTAAGACTTTCCATGCAGTGCTCGGCCGCGAAAATCCCGTTCCGACGAGAGAGGAGAAAAAGGAAATCCGCCCGCTGGCGGATAAGCTCTGCCATAAGCACGTGACGGTGGACGATATCGTCGCGTCCGTGTCCACCAACCTCGACCTCCGTTACGGAATCGGTACGATAGACAATATCGACCATTTGGGCAACCGCCGCGTGCGTTCGGTGGGCGAGCTGCTTCAAAATCAGCTCCGCGTAGGTATCGCGCGCCTCGAACGCCTCATCAAGGAGAGAATGGCGACGCAGGATCCCATGGAGGTCACGCCGTCGGGGCTCATCAATATCCGATCCGTGTCCGCGGTAATTCGGGAATTTTTCGGCTCCTCCCAGCTCTCTCAGTTCATGGATCAGACCAACCCGATCGCGGAGCTCACGCATAAGCGTAAACTTTCCGCGCTCGGCCCCGGCGGACTCAACCGCGACCGCGCGACGTTTGAAGTCCGCGACATACACCATACGCATTACGGAAGAATGTGTCCGATAGAGACGCCGGAAGGCCAGAACATCGGTCTGATTTCCTCGCTCGCGACGTTTGCGAAGGTCAACGAATACGGGTTCATCATGAGCCCTTACCGCCGCGTCGATAAAGATACGGGCATCGTCACCGACCACGTGGACTATTTGACGGCGGACGAGGAGGACAGATATATCGTGGCTCAGGCGAACGAGCCTTTGGACGCAGAAGGGCGCTTTGTTAACGAGCGCGTCGGCTGCCGCCATCAGGATTTGATTACCGAGCTTCCGAGGGAGAAAATGGACTATATGGACGTCTCTCCCAAGCAGCTCGTTTCGGTCGCTACGGCGCTCATTCCCTTCTTGGAAAACGACGATACCAACCGCGCGCTGATGGGTTCCAACATGCAGCGTCAGGCGGTTCCCCTTCTCAAAACGGAATCCTCCATCGTTGCGACGGGCATCGAAGCGGCGATCGCGAAGGATTCGGGCGTCATGGTCATGGCGAAAGAAGCGGGCGTGGTCGTCGGCTGCGCGTCCAATATGATAAAGGTGCGCGAGGACGACGGAAAAATCCGCGAATATCCCTTGAAGAAATTCGAGCGTTCCAATCAAGGCACCTGCCTCAATCAGAGACCCATCGTCTCGACGGGCGACAGAGTCGCGAAGGGCGAAATCATCGCAGACGGCCCCTCTACAAATAACGGGGAGCTGGCGCTCGGCAAAAACATTCTCATCGGCTATATGGAGTGGGAGGGCTATAACTACGAAGACGCCATTCTGCTTTCGGAAAAGCTGGTGCAGGACGACGTGTTCACCTCCATTCATATCGAGGAGCACGAGACGGAGGCGCGGGACACCAAGCTCGGACAGGAAGAAATCACGCGCGACATTCCCAACGTGGGCGACGACGCGCTGAAAGATTTGGACGAAGACGGCATCGTGCGCATCGGCGCGGAAGTACAGAGCGGCGATATCCTCGTCGGTAAAGTCTCCCCGAAGGGCGAGACGGAGCTCACTCCCGAGGAGCGGCTCCTTCGCGCGATCTTCGGCGAGAAATCGAGAGAGGTGAGGGACACTTCCCTGCGCGTTCCGCACGGGGAAGGCGGCGTAGTCGTGGACGTGAAGGTGTTCACGCGGGAGAACAAGGACGAACTCGAACCGGGCGTGAATAAGCTCGTGCGCGTGTATATCGCGCAGAAGCGCAAAATTCAGGTCGGCGATAAGATGGCGGGCCGCCACGGCAATAAGGGCGTCATTTCGCGCGTGCTTTCGCAGGCGGATATGCCCTTCCTTTCGGACGGCACTCCGCTTCAAATCCTGTTGAACCCGCTCGGCGTTCCTTCGCGTATGAATATCGGACAGGTGCTGGAAGTGCACCTCGGTTATGTGTGCAAACAGCTCGGCTGGAAAATCGCCACGCCCGTGTTCGACGGCGCGACGGAGAAGGACATCGAGCAGATGTTCCGCGAAAACAATCTTTTGAATCCCGACGGCAAAGTCGACGGCAAATTCCGCGTGTTCGACGGCAGAACGGGCGAACCGTTCGAGAACCGCGTCACGATCGGCGTGCAGTATATGATTAAGCTGATTCACCTCGTCGACGATAAAATTCACGCGCGCTCTATCGGCCCTTACAGTCTCGTGACGCAGCAGCCGTTAGGCGGCAAGGCGCAGTTCGGCGGCCAGCGTTTCGGCGAAATGGAAGTTTGGGCGCTGGAAGCGTACGGCGCGGCGCACATTTTGCAGGAAATTCTCACGGTCAAGTCGGACGACGTCGTGGGCCGCGTCAAGACCTACGAATCCATCGTCAAGGGCGAGAACATTTCCGAGCCGGGAATCCCCGAGGCGTTCAAGGTACTCTTGAAGGAGCTTCAATCTTTGGCGCTGGACGTGAAGGTGCTCACGGAGACGGGCGACGAGCTGATTATCCGCGAGTTTGACGACGAGGAAGAAGCGGCGGATAACGCGGCGAGCAGAAGAGACTTCCTCAAAGACGAAGAACTCGAAGACATCGATTTCAGTGCGGACGACGAGGACGAAGAAGACGAAGAGGGCGACGTTTCGATCTTTGAAGACGAAGGCGACGACGAAGACGACTTCGTATCGGACAGAGAGGATGACGACGAGGACGATTTCTCCGACATTTCGGACGAATTCAAATTCGATTCTCTGTTCGACGACGAGGACGACGGCAGGGACGACGAGTAATCGGAGGAAACAGAAAGGTATATGTACGAATTAAACGATTTCAATTCTATTCAAATCAGCATAGCGTCTCCGGAAAAAATCAGAGAATGGTCCTACGGCGAAGTGACGAAGCCCGAAACGATAAACTACCGTACCCAGAAGCCCGAGCGCGACGGTCTTTTCTGTGAAAAGATTTTCGGGCCGATGAAGGATTGGGAGTGTCATTGCGGGAAGTATAAAAGGGTTAAATATAAAGGGCATATCTGCGAAAAATGCGGGGTAGAGATCACCCGTTCCAAGGTACGCCGCGAGAGAATGGGACATATCGAGCTTGCGGCGCCCGTCTCTCATATCTGGTATTTCAAGGGCGTGCCCTCCAAGATCGGTCTTTTGCTGGACATGGGGCCCAAGCAGCTCGAACAGGTCATCTATTTTGCTTCCTATGTGGTCCTCGATCCGGGCAAAGTCAGCGAGCTTTCGTATAAGCAGGTCATCAACGACAAGCAGCTCCGCGAGATTGAGGAGCGCTTCGGCGACAGCTCGGTGACGGGCCTGAAAGTCGGCATGGGCGCGGAATCCATTCGCGAGCTTTTAATGGCGGTGGATCTCGAAAAGGAAAGCGAGGAATGTAAGAAAGTCATCGGGGAGAATCCGACGGGCCAGAAAGCGGTCAAGGCGATCAAGCGCCTCGAAGTGGTGGAATCGTTCAGAAAGAGCGGCAACCGCCCCGAATGGATGATTCTTACGGTGCTTCCGGTGATTCCTCCCGATATCCGTCCCATGGTGCAGCTCGACGGAGGCAGATTTGCCTCGTCGGACTTGAACGACCTCTACCGCCGCGTCATCAACCGCAATAACCGCCTGAAAAAGATGATGGAAATCGGCGCGCCGGATATGATTATCAAGAACGAAAAGCGCATGTTGCAGGAAGCGGTGGACGCGCTCATCGATAACGGCCGCCGCGGCAAGCCTTTGAGCGGCCCCTCCAATCGGGAGCTCAAATCCCTTTCGGGCATGCTCCGCGGCAAGCAGGGACGTTTCCGCCAAAACCTTCTCGGCAAGCGAGTGGACTATTCCGGCCGTTCGGTTATCGTCGTCGGGCCCGAGCTGAAAATTTATCAGTGCGGTCTTCCTAAGGAAATGGCGATCGAGCTTTTCAAGCCGTTCATCATGAAGCGGCTGGTAGAAAGCGGTCAGTGCCATAACATCAAGACGGCAAAGAGAGCGGTCGAGAAAGCGAAGGACATGGTCTGGAACGTTTTGGAAGACGTCATCAAGGATCACCCCGTGCTTTTGAACCGCGCGCCGACGCTGCACCGCCTTTCCATACAGGCGTTCGAGCCCGTGCTTATCGAAGGTCGTGCGATTAAGATTTCCCCGCTCGTCTGCGGCCCGTTCAATGCGGACTTCGACGGCGACCAGATGGCGGTACACCTTCCTTTGAGTATCGAGGCGCAGGCGGAGGCCCGCTTCCTCATGCTTTCGGCGAATAATATTTTGAAACTTGCGGACGGGAAATCGGTCATGTCCCCGACGCAGGATATGATTATCGGCGCGTACTGTCTGACCATCAAGCGCAGGGAGGAGGGCAAGAAGTACGACGAGCAGGGCCGTCCCGACGAAAACGGGGAGGTATATATCCCGCCCGTGTACTCGTCCGAGAACGAAGCGATTTTGGCCTATCAGACGAAGGTCGCGCACGAGCAGGACGAAATGTATTTGAAGCGCGTCGTGGAGCTTCCCGACGGCAAATTCGACGATTTGTCTTTGCCGTATACCTGCCCCGTGGATAATAAGGCGGGCGAGACGCCTATCAAAGAAGCGACGGTTCGCTTGAACGAAAAGACGGGCAAGCGCGAGGTCATCGGCATCATCAAGACGACGATCGGGCGTTTGATTTATAACGACGGGCTTCCTCAGGATTTGGGCTTTGTCAAGAGAGATACGCCGGAATCTTATTTGCGGCTGGAACTCGATACGGAATTTATCGGCAGCGCGAGGGCGATCGGCAAGAAGCACCTTTCGAGAATCGTCGAAGCCTGCTTCAAGACGGGCGCGGCGCCCAAGGCGTCGTATGTTCTCGACGCTATCAAGGAGCGCGGCTATAAATATTCGACTCTGGCGGCGCTCACGACGTCGGTATTCGACATGAAGATACCTCCCGAAAAGGCGGAAATCGTAGACCATGCGGAAGCGGAGGTTTCCAAAATCGCGAAGAAGTACGCGCGCGGACTTTTGAACGAGGAGGAGAGGTATCTCGCCGTCATTTCTCAATGGGATAACGCGACGGATAAAGTGGCGGGACTGTTGAAGAAGCAGGGCGAGGATGATAAATTCAACCCTATTTGGATGATGGCGGACTCCGGCGCCCGCGGCTCTATCGACCAGATTAAGCAGCTTTCGGGCATGCGCGGACTCATGGTCAACCCGCAGGGTAAAAAGATTGAAGTTCCCGTCAAATCCTGTTTCAGAAACGGGCTTTCCGTTTTGGAATATTTCATTTCGTCGCACGGCGGAAGAAAAGGTTTGACGGATACGGCGCTGAAAACGGCCGACTCGGGTTATCTTACCCGCCGTCTCGTGGATGTCTCGCATGAAATCATCGTCCGCGAGGACGACTGCTATGCAGGCAGAAAGCCGCAGGGCATGAAGGTCAAGGCGATTTTCGGTGCAGACGGAAGAGAAATCGAGAGCCTGAAAGACAGATTGACGGGGCGTTTTGCGGCGGAGGACGTCGTAAATCCCGAGACGCACGCAATTCTCGTCGGACAGAACGAGTTCATTACGGAAGAAAAAGCGAAAGAAATTTGCGACGCAGGCGTTACGGAGGTTTCCATTCGCAGTATTTTCACCTGTTCTTCCCGCGTGGGTGTCTGTGCGAAGTGCTACGGCAAGAACATGGCGACGACGCTTCCCGTGCAGGTAGGCGAAGCGGTCGGAACGATTGCGGCGCAGTCTATCGGCGAGCCGGGCACGCAGCTCACAATGCGTACCTTCCATACGGGCGGTATCGCGGCTACGGGCGACATCACGCAAGGTCTGCCCCGCGTCGAGGAACTTTTCGAGGTCAGAAAACCCAAAGGCTGCGCGACGGTTTGCGAAGTCGAAGGCATCGTAGATATCGACAATTCGGATAACCTCAACCATATCAAGGTCAAGGACGAAGCCACGGGCGAAGTAAAGAAGGAATACGTTCTTCCCTTCAACGCGGAGGTAAAGGTCAAGAAAGGCGATAAAGTGACGCCGGGCGTACTTCTCAATTCGGGAAGCGTGTATCCCCAAGACATTCTGCGCGTGCAGGGCGTCAAGGGCGTTCAGGATTATATTCTCGAACAGGTGCAGTCGGTATATCGTTCTCAGGGCGTCGATATCAACGATAAGCATATCGAAATCATCGTTCGCCAAATGCTGAAAAAGGTCAGAGTGGAAAGCTCTGGCGACACCGATTTGCTCCCCGGCGAGCTGGTAGACATGACGACCTTCCAGGACGAATGCGGCAAAGCGATGGCAAAGGGCGGCGCGCCCGCTCTTGCGAAGCGCGTGCTGTTGGGTATCACGAAGGCGTCGCTGGCGACGGACAGCTTCCTGTCCGCGGCGTCCTTCCAGGAAACGTCGAGGGTGCTCACGGAAGCGGCCATCCGCACCAAGAGAGATTATCTCGTTGGCCTGAAAGAAAACGTCATTATCGGTAAACTCATTCCCGCGGGCACGGGCATGAAAGACTATAAAAATCTTTCCCCGCAGTTCGTGGGCAGCTATAAGGAATCGACGGCGAACGTTTCCGACGAAATGGCAGCGGTCGGCTATGATAAGCCCGCCGCGCCTCAGGAAGAACCCGCGGAGACGGCTCCCGCCGCCGAAGCGCAGGAAGCTTCCGTGGGCGATATTCTCGCCTGACGCATATAGGATAAAACCCGTTCCGTATTTTTTGCGGAACGGGTTAATTATTTTTTGAAAATCGAAAAGTCAGAGAAAACTGTAAGAGGGAAAAACATGAAAGGAAAAATCAATCTTGTGTTCTCACTTGTGGCATGTTTTGCATTAAGCGCTTGCGATCCGGGCGGATACATAATAGATTCAGCTTGCTTAAAAGAGGTTGTGAGTGCGGAGCTGATAGATTATGAAAATCCAAATCAAAAGAAATTTATATCGTGGCTTCCCGATCATTTCGATGACCTTAAAGCGTTTGAAAGAGAAAACGTGACCGTCATCGAGCGTTTAGGAAACGAAAAATTATCTGATTTTTTAGAGTCTTTTATCCGGATTGGTATTTTGGCTAATTATTACGCATACGATTCTCCGAAAGATCTCTGTATAAGGCTGAATTATTCAAACGGCAATTTTTTAATTATCTGGGCCGATTATGAAGCGCAGAGTTTTCGCGGTTACATAGGCGAGTATCTGGCAGACGGAACAGTTTTATCCTTTTGGGGCTCCTTTGTCTCTTTGTGTTCCTATGAAGACTTGGTAAATAATTACTTCTCTTATAATCTATCCGTTTCGTAATTTGGGTAGAGCCTGTTCTGCCCAAGGTTTAACTTAAATTAAATTTTGATAGGAGCCCTCACTTTTGTTTTTTATCGCCATAAAGAGAGTTCCTTTTCCACCTTTTTTTACTTTCGTCCTTGACATTTTGGGATAGAAATGGTATAATTTTTTATGGAAATGCAACGTTATAAGGAATAACTTTCTACTTTATAGATATACGGAGGGAGAATATGGAGAAAAAGACGGTTGTAATTATCGGAGCGGGTCCGGCAGGCCTTACCGCGGCGTATGAGCTTTTAACAAAGTCTCGGGATTTTTGTCCCGTAATTTTGGAAGCGGAGGACTTTGTAGGAGGAATTTCCCGTACGGCCACCTATAAAGGCAACCGCATGGATATCGGCGGCCACCGTTTTTTTTCCAAAGACGAACGAGTAACCGAACTGTGGACATCGCTTTTGCCTGTACAGGGTAAGCCGAGTAAGGACGACCTTCTTTTAAGTCGGGACAAGCCTCTTTCGGAGGGCGGGCCCGACCCCGAAACGACGGACGAAACGATGCTGATCCGCACCCGCGTATCTCGGATTATTTACCTCCGGAAATTTTTCGATTATCCCATTTCGCTCAAAGCCCGTACCTTTATAAATATGGGTTTTCTCCGTACCATGAAAGCGGGGTTCGGATATATCGGAAGCTGTATACATAAGCGCGAGGAAAATAATCTAGAAAATTTTTATATCAACCGTTTCGGGAAGCCGTTGTATTCGATGTTTTTTGAGGATTATACGGAAAAGCTTTGGGGAGTACATCCGCGGGATATTTCCGCGGATTGGGGGGCGCAGCGCGTGAAGGGGCTTTCGGTTTCAAAAGCGATAAAAAACGCCTTGACGAAGCCTTTTCGCAAGAAGGGCGGCGAGGTAGAGACCAGCCTCATAGAGCAATTTTTATATCCCAAGAAGGGACCGGGCCAGCTCTACGAAAAGATGGCGGAAAAGATAGTGGAAATGGGAGGGAAGATTTATTTTTCCAGCCCTGTGACGAAAATAAAGACATTCGGGGATAAAGTGACCTCGGTTATTACATCGGACGGCAGGGAATATACGGCGGATTATTTTATTTCCTCCATGCCGATAAAGGATTTCATTGAAGCAGTCGGCAAGGAACATGTTCCTTGCGACGCGTACCGCGTCGCAACCGAACTTCCTTATCGGGATTTCATCACGGTAGGGCTGCTTTTAGATAAACTGAAAGTGAGGAATAAGACGAAAATAAAGACGCTCGGGAATATTGTGCCCGATTGCTGGATATATGTTCAAGATAGGGATGTCCGCTTGGGACGGATACAGATTTTCAATAATTGGTCTCCCTACATGACGGAAGATCCCGAACATAAAGTCTGGATCGGGCTTGAATATTTCTGTACGGAAGGGGACGAGATGTGGACGAGCCCGAAGGAGGAGTTTATTAAAAAGGCAATCGGGGAGCTTAAAAAGATCGGCGTAATCGAATCGGAGGCGGACGTATTGGATTCCACACTCATTCGGGTAAAGAAGGCCTATCCCGCGTATTTCGGCAGTTACGCCGAATTTGGAAAGGTTCGGGACTATCTCGATACATTGGTTAATCTCTATTGTGTGGGGCGTAACGGTCAGCACCGCTATAATAATATGGATCATTCCATGGTTACTTCCATGGTAGCCGCAGAATGTATTTTGACGGGAAATTCGGATAAATCCGCACTTTGGAATGTGAATACGGAAAAGAGCTATCACGAGGTCAAAAATGCAGACGAGTGACACCTTTTCGTTGACGACTGCGCCCGCCCATAAAGACCGCCTTTCTGCCTTGGGTGAAATTGCTCTGTATGCGGCGGTTTTTCTTTTGACTACACTGCTCTTTCTTATCGTCAAACCGCTGTATTCCGTCGAGAGGGACGGCGTCGTGGCGCAGGCAATTAGCGTCTGCGTCATAGGCGGAGTAGGGTTTGTCGGAATATTTTTAGCATTGGAGAAGAAATTGACGGTCAGACGCTTTGTCGTTCTTGTCCTCATCGCAGGATTGGCGCTCAGAATCGGTTATATGCTGTATACGCCCGCTTCGGCGCGCCAGCACGATACGTTTACCAAAAATTTCGACGGTCACGAGGCTTACGCTTGGACAATTTTTTCTACCGGAAAGCTCCCGTCCGTCAACGCCTATCAGTTTTACCATCCTCCGCTCAACGCACTGCTGCAAGCGGGATTTATGCACTTTATGGAGGGGCTTTCAAATAGTTTGTCGAGACTGCTTCCTTTCGGGGAATATTTCCCCGAAAAATTTTTAGCGGGCTGTCCGGAGTATATTGAAGCGGAACGTTATTTTCTCTATTCCTCCTGCCAGATTTTAAGCGTCTTGTATTCGTTTGTCGCTTGCGTGACGATGTTGAAGATTCTCCGCCTGTTCGATATTCGGGGAAAAGGCGCTATGCTCATATCGGCTTTTGTGACGCTGTATCCGAGAAATATCCAATTTTCCGGCATGCTGAATAATGACGGCGTCTCGTATATGTTTGCAATTTTAGCGCTGTACTTTGCTTTGAAATGGTGGAAGCGGGACAAAGGGTTCGGGAATATTCTCGCCTGCGGGCTTTGCGTGGGGCTGGGAATGATGTCTAAACTCTCCTCCGCGACGGTCTGTCTTCCCATCGCGGGAATTTTTGTTTGGGAATTTGTCGGCTCAGTAAAGAAGAATGGCGAAGCGCTGTCCCTTCAAAAGCTGTTTGCGGAATACGGAGTATTTCTTCTCGTATGTGCGCCGCTCGGACTTTGGTTTCAGGTGTATGCGAAAATTCGGTTTGACCAACCCTTCGGCTTTGTATTTTCCAATCTCAATTCAAAGCTGTATACGGGCGACCATTCCTTTTTCTCCCGCTTTTTTATCGCCTTTGATTGGAAGGAGTACTTCGGCTCTCTTTGGTGCCGTCCGTTCGAGGGGAATTACAATTTGTTCAACTATGCGTTGCGTTCCTCTATATTCGGAGAATTTTCCTATTGGCAGGGCGAAGGCTTTGCCGTTGCGGCGACGGTGCTGGCGTTCCTGTCTGCACTTTTGCTTTTTGCCGCGCTCGTCCGCACGCTGTATCTGATTTTCAGATACGACAGGAAAGACGAACTGAGACGCCGAGAGTGGAAAAAATCGGCGCGCGATATTTTCTTTACGTTCCTGCTCGTTCAGTCGCAGGCGCTTTCGGAAATTTATTTCTATATATCCATGCCTTACGGCTGCACGATGGATTTCCGTTATATCATGCCCCTGATTTTGGGAATGGGTTTGACGCTTTGGCTGGTCGAAAGAAGATTGACGAGGGAAGGAGACGTGCTCTCCGTGACGCTCGGCCGTTTGATGACCGTTTCGACGGGCGCTTTTCTTCTGTTTTCTTCGCTGTTCTATATGACTTGTATTTAAGTTGTATAACTCGCCTGTGACGCCTTTATAGAATAGCCGTACCTCGCTCGCCGCGCATGTTGTAAACTGACTTGTGCCCCCCTGTATTTAAGGCTTTCTTATATTGGAAGTATCGATTTGCATCTGAAAGGGTATTTTATGAAAGAAGAAAGAGTTTCGGAAAGCTCCGAACAAACAATGACGAAAAAACAGTTGCTTTTAGAAATTTTGCGTTTTCTAATCGTCGGCGGATTAGCCACGCTCGTGGATTATGCGGTGTTTTATCTGTTCCGTAAATGGTTGTTGCCGCCCACTCTCATCGCGGAGAGCGGCGGCTGGGATACAGCTTCGCTCGTTATAGCGACGGCGCTGGGTTTTTGCGCAGGCTTGACGGTGAATTGGATTCTTTCCGTGCGATTTGTATTCCGTAACGTAAAGGATAAGGAAAAATCCCGCTCGAAAAAATCCTTTGCGGTGTTTGCGCTCATCGGACTCATCGGGCTCGGAATCACGGAACTCGGCATGCATCTCGGTGTCTCCTTTCTTCCCGAAATAAAATTGTTTTCAACGACGTCCTTTTTGGGGCTCGCTTGGAAGGAATGGATCATGAAAGTAGTGATGACTTGCCTCGTTTTGGTCTGGAATTATGCGGGCAGAAAGCTGTTTGTATTCAAGTGAGGGAAAAAACAAAAAAAATTTTGTAAAATAGTAAAAAATTTTGCCGAAAGGTCTTGAAATTTTGTGAATTATGTTGTATAATATAATTACAGAACAAAAGAAGCAAAAACGGCGCTCCGCCGTACGGAAGTTACATAAAGCGCTGTGCCGCCTTCGGGCGACGTTTTTGCAGAGAATTTGACTACAAGAGATGTGTTAAACTCCTTTTTTGATGTCGGAAAGGGCCGCGTTGGGAAACGCGGCCCTTTCTTTACTTACTTACTTTCTTTCTTTCTTTATCTTTATTCTGTTTCTGTTTCTGCTTCTACTTCTGTTTCTGCTTCTACTTCTGTTTCTGTTTCTGCTTCTACTTCTGTTTCTGTTTCTGCTTCTACTTCTGTTTCTG
>CAKXBD010000012.1 GCA_934871445.1 uncultured bacterium
CTATTGTGAGGACGAAGCAGAGTCGGATACGGGAATGATAGAATATTCGCTCCTGACGATGCCCTGCGTGAGAATTATCCGCGTTACGGACGAATACGGAAATTCCGTCCCATTCAAGCTGTTCCCCCAATATCTGAAAACACAGCCGGGGCGCGTAAACGTCTCCTATACCTATACCCCTCAGGAAAAAAACGCGGAAGAGGAATCCGATTTCGTCCTATCCGTCTCTCCCAGATTGTTCGCTTACGGCATCGCCTCCGAATACTCCCTCGCGGTGGGACTGTTCGAGGAAGCGGCGGTCTGGGATAAGAAATACAAGGACGCTCTGGCGGCGGCGTATCGCTCCAAACCGTCGAGAATTATACGTTCCAGAAGGTGGGCATGATGGGAAGATTTTATCGGAAAACATTTCCTGCGGCAAAGGCGGACGAAAGAAAAATCCGATTCGACGGCTTTGCGCTCGGAACGGCAGACAAGGTGGGAATACTTTCTTTTTCCGAAGTGCAAAATTGTCTGTTGCGGGACGGGAAAATGGAGACGGGGCTCGGATTTTCGCCATATTATACGGCGGAGGGGAAAATTCCGGCCGTGAATGATCCCGAAGATCCGCCCGCGGTGTTTGCTTTACTGCCCTATACGGATGCGGGAGAACAAAAGACGGCTTTAATGTACGTTTCGGAAACGGGCGTTTCCTATATCTGGAACGAAGAATACGGCACGTTCGATTTTACCTTGAAAACATTTGACGACGTCCCCGCTATCCTCCCCGTATACCGCGAAAACGGGGAGGCGGTACTCGCTTTTTGCGGCAAAGACGGCGTATGGCTGTACGACAGGAAAACGGAGTTTTCGCAAGTATATGCCGAAAGCGCCGCAAACGCCGCCTGCGTATTTCACGAGAGACTGTTTTTTATCGAAAAACCCTTTACGGTACGCTATTGCGCGCCCTTAGATTCAAACGACTGGGAAGAAAATGCGGACGACGCGGGATATATCGAGTTTCCGTCCGAGGAGGGGGAGCTCATAGGACTGAAAGTATTGAATGAGACCGTCTATCTCTTTCGGGAAAGGGGAATCATAAAACTCGATGCGAAAGGGGCGGCCAGAGATTTTTCGGCGGAGATTCTCCCTTACGGCGGAGAACGGATTTTCAGCGGTTCGATTGCCGCTTGCGGGGAAAAAATTTTTTTTCTCGCCGAAGGCGGCGTCTATGCTTTCGACGGAAGAAAAATTTCCCGCGTCGACGTTCCCGTATTTCCCGTCCGCAACGGGCAGGTATGCGAATGTGCCGCTTGGGACGGAAAATATTTTCTAAGATATGCCGACGAAAACGGGGACTTCAAAGTGCTGATTTTAGATTCCGAAACCGGGGAGGCCTATTTTTCCGTCCCGTCGATACGGGCGCTCTCGGATACAGAAAGCCTTCTTATATGCCTTTCCGAAAATAACATCTGCTTCGCCGACAAGGACGGGACTCTGCCGTCGGGCAATCTATATGCCGCTTGCAAAGAAAATACCGATTTCGGGGTTTCGGGACGAAAATTGTGGAAAAATTTGACTCTGGACGGCGAGGGCACTTGTCGCATAGAGGTCGAAAACGAATATGAAAAACGTTGCTTCGACGGGAAATTCAAGAACGGGAAACTTTCCGTCAAGCCGCTCTTGAAGGGAGAACGCTTTTCGTTGCGGCTCTATCCGCAAAAAGGAACCCGTTTCAGCGGCGCACAAATCGTTCTCGACGTCTTTGAATCGATGGGAGGATAAAAAATACAATTATGGAAATAGATATTATTTCGTTTACGGACGAACAGTTCGCCGCACTTACGGAGGAACAACTGCTCGAAGTGGAAAACGTTCAGATGAAGAAAAATCGGTTGACCGAAGATCTGGAAGAAGAAAAACGAAAAGAAAAATTTCGCCTTCTGAAAGCCGGAGTCTTTCGCTCCGGAATTTGGAAGGGAATCTGCAACTCATTGGACGCGAACTACGAACGGGAGTTAGAGTGGTTGAGGGACGGGCTCTTGTTTTATCTGCGCTTCGCTTCAAAACCGCCCGAAGAAACCTCCGCGCCCTATGAAGTCGATTATTCCCTGTCTTATGAAAAGAGATTGGAAATCGTAAGAGAATATTACAATTCTACCTATTTGAACCCCGAAGAAAAGTTTTCCGCTTTCAAACAGGATAAAGTCGCTTTGAATTATCTGGGTGAGCTATATGCTCCTCTGTACGAACTGTATGCAGCGCAGGCCGGACAATAAGACAAAAGAAAACAAATAAACCTTGCGGAAACGGAAAAAAGTAAGGAGGCGGAGAAAAAACCGGCAGAGAATATAAGGAAGAACAGCAGGAAAAGGGCGGAAAAGTGGAAGATAGAGAAGAACACAAGGGGCAGGAAAGGGGCGGAGAGTGGAAGATAGAGAAGAACACAAGGGCAGGAAAAGGGTGGGAAGGTGGAAGATAGAGAAGAATAAGGGGCAGGAAAAGGGCGGGAGGGTGGAAGATAGAGGAGAATAAAGGGCAGGAAAGGGCGGGAAGGTGGAAGATAGAGGAGAATAAAGGGGAGAAAAAGATCGAGAAAGAGAAATAGACGAGAGGAAAGGAGAGGAAAAGCAAGAAAGAGTATACGTGAGAGGAGACAGAAATAAAACGGAAGAAAAAGGGGGAAGAAACGAGAAAAAGAAAAATAGTAAAAAAACGCGAAGAAGAAAAGAAAGGGACGGAAAAAGTCGGAAAGGCTTAATTCCTGCTTTTTTCCGCGAAAATACTTTACACGAAAGACTTTATGGTGTATAATAGAAAAAAAGGAACGAGATTATGAAATACACGATAGCCACTATAAAATATATTTTGAAAAATTTTCTATACATATTTCCCTTTGCACTCCTGCCGGCGCTGTTTTTGTCGTTTTCGCTCGATAAAACGGCTATTCATACCTTATTGACAAATTACTTTACCGGAAATCCCACCGCGATTTTTACGGATATTTTTCACGCGGTTTCTATTTTTAATTTTCGCTCGGTAGGCGTTTTCTTCGCCGGACTTATCGGCGTCGTCCTCATGATCCTCTGTGCTTCTTTAATGACCGCGCTCATGGAAAAACATATGCGCATCGGAAAACGTACCTTTAACGGCGTTTTCTCAAAGCTCAACGATAACTTGATGTCTACCTGCGGTATCTGTCTTCTCTACGTGTTCATTTATGAGATTTGGGCGCTCATTATGTCTTCCTTGCTCTTTCTCGTCTCTCTGATCGGCAGCAAGGCGGCAATCTATGTGCTCTCCGTCATCGTATTTCTCGGAATGCACTTTATCCTTCTCTATATCGTCTCTATCTTCTATCTCTGGCTCCCGTGTCTGCAAATTACGGGTTTTAGAGCCTTTGAGGCACTCCGTTATTCCTATCAGCTCGTGGCGCCCGTTAAACCGAGAATTATCTTCGGACAGTTATTCAGTATGCTCGTCGCAGAGGTGCTCCTCGGTCTCGCGGCCGTATTTATCCCCGGAAAAATCGCCGCAATCGTCATCGCTGCCATTCTCTATGCCTTTATGACGCTTATGTTCTGCGTTCGTATGCAGGTTATCTATTTCGACCGCGCTCAGCTCGAACGGGCGGACCTTAAAAATTATTACCATTTCTGATTCGGACGCCCGCCGGCCTTCAACAAAGAAATTCAAGGAGATGTTTATCCATGCGTTTTCGCAACAGTACGAGACTCCTTACGGAGAATTTCAAAAACGTCTATAAAATTTTATTGTATACTCTGGCAGTTGCTGTGGTTGCTATCGCGCTCTCTTGCGCTTTGCTGCTCCCCAATCTTCTCGAAATTTTAGACAGCACGGAAATGACCGCTGTCCTTTCCGACCTCAAAGAATTCCTCGGTGCCATCGTCAGCGGCAACAGCGAATTTCTTCAAGGGTTTCAGGCTCAGTTTAATGAATCCGTCTCCGCGTTATGGCGGTTGTTGGATTCCAAAATGTCCCAGATCGTTTGGTCTATCGTCGGCTGTGCCGCCGTATATCTTTTGAAACGCTTCGCGGATACGTTATGTTATTTCTCTATCGGCAGCATTCTCAATGACAGAATGTCTACTTACGCGGAAACGCCGTTTGCTTCCGCTTATATCCGCAATCTCGGAAAGGCCAGCGTTTACAGCGTCGTTTACGTTCCGATCGTCTTTTTGATAGACGTCTGTACCGTCGCGCTCTGCTGGTTCCTCTTCTTTTACCTTTTGTCGTTCGTCAACAATGTATTCATTTCACTGTTCCTGTCTATGACTTTTATCGTACTTTGTCAGGCTCTGAAATTGACGTTTACCTCTATGTGGCTGCCCTCCATGGCTGTGGATAACCGT
The DNA here is from genome assembly GCA_934871445.1 of uncultured bacterium. Taxonomy (GTDB): domain Bacteria; phylum Bacillota; class Clostridia; order Christensenellales; family Borkfalkiaceae; genus Scatosoma. The sequence continues at coordinate 4,353 of CAKXBD010000012.1, forward strand.
TCTATCAAGGACGCTATACGGCTCAGCGACAAGACGGAACGCAAGCGGCGCAGAAAAATGTTCCCTACCTATATAGTAACTGTCTATATCGTCATCGTCGTCAATGTGGTCGGGGCACTTTGCACCTTCGGGAGCGCGCTGCTCATTACTGTGCCCGCTTCTTATTTCCTTTTCATCTGTGAACAATTCGTCAGCTATTACACCGTAAAGGGTAAACCCTATTTCATCACCTATGAAAAGATTGCGACGAATCGCGACCGAGGAGACAGCGAACGCTTCTTTGAGACCGTAGAAGACCCCGAAGATTTCGGGATTCTTCGCGCGGATGACGAGGACGGCGGAGCTGCAAACGTCTCGAAAGACGAAGCGGAAGATAGTAACGGCGGGACCGAGACGGACGTAGAAATGAACAGCTTAAAAAACGGGACGGAAGGAGAAAACGAAACGCTTGAAGATGGAACACGGGAAACCGATTCAAAAACAGAGGCGATCGGCGAGAACCATGATTCGAGGGGTGAGGAGAAAAGATAAGCGGGGAGTTCAAAGCAAAAATCGAGACCGCGGAAACAGAGCGGATAGAATTGACTTCGTCAAAAGAAGAATAGTCGGAAATTTCAAAGAATAAAATAGCAAGGTCGATTTATCGCGCAGACAAATGCGGATTCGAAATTTAAGCAAAATCGAAATCAAAGAGGAAAAGAATATGGATTATCGGAAAAATTATCAAACATGGCTGTCCGATCCCCGCCTTTCGGAGGAGGGGAGAGCGGAGCTCGAAGCGATCGCTTCCGACGAAAAGGCCAAAGAATACCGCTTCGGCGGAGAATTGGAATTCGGAACGGCGGGCATGCGCGGCATTATCGGCTATGGCATGAATATGATGAACGTCTATACTGTCATGCGCGCGACCCAAGGGCTCGCGGAGTTTATCAAAGAGCTGGGCGCGGAAGCCGTGAAGCGGGGCGTCGTGATTTCCTACGACACGCGGAGAAAGTCGGATATATTCGCCAAAGCGGCGGCGGGAGTCTTAGCGAAAAACGGCATTAAAGCCTATCTTTTCGACGACGTGCATCCCGTACCCATGCTTTCCTTTGCCGTGCGTTACCTGCATACCGTCGCGGGAATTATGATCACCGCCAGCCACAATCCCAAAGAGTACAACGGATACAAGGTTTACGGCGCGGACGGCGCTCAAATGTCGCCCGAAGATACGGAAAAAGTAGTGGGATATATCGAAAAAATAAAGGATTATCTGTCGGTCGATTGTGAGGAAAACAGCCCGTTGATCGTTCCTGTGCCTGAAAAACTAGACGAGGATTATATAGAAGAACTTTCTAGACTCCGTCTGTCGCCCGAAGCGGTCAAAAAGTGCGGGGCAAATCTCAAACTCGTATATACGCCCGTACACGGCAGCGGCTATGTCCCCGTGACGACCATTCTCAGAAAATTGGGAATCAACGTCACCGTCGTCGAAGAACAGACGACCAAGGACAGCGAATTTTCGACCGTTAAGGTACCCAATCCCGAATTCAAAGAAACTCTTTCCATGGGCATAGCCCTCGCCGATAAAATTCACGCCGACGTCGTATTCGGCACCGATCCCGATTCCGACAGGCTCGGCGTGGCCGTAAAGGACGACAAGGGAGAATTTGTCGCGCTTTCGGGAAATCAGGTAGGAATACTGCTGCTCGATTACATTTTGACGCGGTTGCAAGAGGAAAACGCGATGCCCGTCAACGCCGCCGTAGTAAAATCTTTCGTCACTACGGGTATGGCTAAGGCGATCTGCGACGATTTCGGCGTCAAGCTGTTTGAAACGCCTGTGGGCTTTAAGTTCATCGGGGAAAAAATCAAACAGTGGGAGGCGGACGGAAAATATACCTTCGTTTTCGGATTCGAGGAATCCTGCGGGTATCTGCGCGGCACTCACGCGCGCGATAAGGATGCCGTGGTTGCGTCTATGCTCTGCGCGGAAATGGTCTGCTATTATACGTATATCGGAAAAACGCTGTATCGCAGACTGACGGAAATTTATGAAAAATACGGCTATGTATTGGATAAAAATGTATCTATTCAATACTCCGGACTCAATGCCATGAAAGAGATGAACGCCGTGGTGGATGCTCTGAAAACCATGAAGGTCGAGGCCTTCGGGGGCATGAAGGTGGAAGCGTTCCGCGATTACAGCGCGGCAAAGAGAACGGTATATCCTTCCGGTGAATCGGAAACGATGGATATTCCCGTATGCAACTGCGTCTATTATGAGCTTGCCGGCGGCTCCTTCGTCTGCGTACGGCCCTCGGGAACTGAACCCAAACTCAAAATTTATTATTCCTTACGCGCTAAGGATGAAAAGACCGCGAACGACGAACTTGAAAATCTGCAAAAGGAAGTAAATACACTTTTGGAAAAAGCAAAGGATAATAAATAGTTTTTCTTAAAGGAAAGCCGTCCGCTCAAAAAGAGCGGACGGCTTTCTTTATGCGCGAGGCACAAAAAAACGCGCGTCGCTATATACTGAAAGGGGAGGCAGGCGGGTATGCGGATTTGTTTTGTGAGCAGAGGAACCCTCAATACCTTTTGGGACGACTATGGCGGCAGCGATGCGGACATTCTCTTTTTCGGGTTTCAGGGCTTGGGCGAGGTCAGTTATGAAAAGGAGCTGCGCGGCGAGACGGGATATTTCGAGGACGCCGCCATTTTATCCAAGGAAAATCATAACGTCGTCGTCTGCGGCTGTGTGACCGATACGCGGGGCGTAAAGAGAAAATCCGCCGTGGTGGCGGAAAACGGCAGGCTGCTCGGCGTGTCCGATATGCTCAATGCAATAGACGGGGAGTTTAAGAGCGGCGCGGGGCTGAGAGTTTACGAAACAAAGATCGGGAGGTTGGGAATCGCCGTCGCGGAAGACCTTTATTTCCCCGAAATTTTACGCACGCTTTCCGTCTGCGGCAGCGACCTGATTCTCTGTCCGTTCGGAATTATTTCCGATTCCACAGAATCGGTGCTTCTTCGCGCCGGAGCGTTTTCCTATGGCGTCACCATGTGCCTCTGCGGGGCCGGTTACAGCCAGATAGCAGATATTTCGGGCGCTACCATGTTCGCTTCGCCAGACAGTCCCGTGGAATTTTCCTTCGATAAAAAACAGGAATACCACCTGATAGAGACGAGGCGGCGGGGATTTTACAAGGCGCCGAGAAGAGATTTTTAAGGGAAAAAACTGCCCCGCCGGAAAAGAAAAATGGAATAAATACTTAATCCTCGAACCGATAAGGAGTGACCTGATACACGCAATAGTTCAACCAATTGTTATAAAACAGATTCGCCGTGGATGTCCAATTCATTTTTACCTTTTCGCAGGCTTTATCCGCAAAATAGGAATGGGGCTTTTGTATGGGAAGTCCCTTTTTCAGATCCCGTTCGTATTCCTTTTTTAAGGTGTCTCTGTCGTATTCCATGTGTCCGAATACGAATACCTGCGAATCGTCCTTCGCCGCCACTATGGATGCGCCCGCTCGGGCGGACGTCGCTAAAATTTTTAAGGACGGGATTTTTTCAATATCGCTCACCTTGACCGTCGAATGTCGGGAATGTGGCATGTGAAATTCGTCGGAAATTCCCCGCATTAACGGTTCGGGCTGTTCGTAAAGAACTTTATGGTGAGAAAATACCCCGAAGAGCTTCTCTTTCAGAGGGTATTTTTTTACGTCGTAAAAATAGTTCAGCGCGGCCATGGCTCCCCAGCAGATGAAAATCGTGGAGGTGACGTTCGTTCGCGTATAGGCGAAAATGCGTTTCAGCTCGTCCCAATACGCCACGGACGAAAATTCCATTTGCTCTACGGGAGCGCCCGTGACGATCATTCCGTCAAAATGTTTGCTCTGAACGTTGCGAAACGATTGGTAAAACTTCCCCAGATAGCCCTCCGTCGTGTGCTTTCCATGATAGCTTTCCGTGCTTAAAAGCGTCACGTTCACTTGCAGGGGCGAGTTGGAAAGAAGACGCATGAACTGCGTCTCCGTTTCCTCCTTGGTCGGCATGAGATTGAGTATGGCTATTTCGATCGGGCGGATATCCTGCGTAACGGCGCGCGCCTTATCCATGACAAAGATCTTTTCGCCGCTCAAAATTTTATAGGCGGGCAGCGCACTGTCTATGACTATGGGCATGAAAAATCTCCTTGGTAATAGAAAAATTGGCAAAAAGACGGGAAAAACAATAGAAAAGATAAAGGTAGGGGAAGGCCGAAAAGGGCCGAAAGCAAAGAGGGACGGATTACCTAAAAAGAGACGGAAGAAACGAGGAAAAAGAAAAAACAAATAAACCGACGATAAATTGGAAAGGCAACGGAAGAGAATGATATAAGAGACGGTTGGGCGAAAAGAAAAGCTCTGAGCGGGAAAATGGAACGGAAGAAGAGAAAAATAAAAACGGAGAAGAATAAAAGATAGCGCAAAAAAACAGAGAGGGGGAAGGAAAAGAAGGGCGGCGCGGAAGTCTCGAAAGGTCTGAAACAGAAACGGATAAAAAAGGAAAACAATGCGACGATGACGGGGGCAGGTGAGTACGGAAAAACAACGAGGACGCGGAAAGACCGTAAACGGGAAAGAAAGAACGGAATGGAAAGAAAAAGGGCGGGAAAAGATTTGCGGAAAACTTATCTAAGTCAAATTTGGTCGAGTGCGTCCGACAAATCTTGTATAATGTCCTGAGGGTTTTCGATTCCCACGGAAAGCCTGATGAGATTTTCGGGAACGCCCGCTTTGGCGAGATCCGTTTTGGAAAGCTGGCGGTGTGTCGTAGACGCGGGATGAAGGACACAGCTTCGCACGTCTGCGACGTGCGTTTCCTGCGTTACGAGCTTTAACGCTTCCATGAAGCGGGCGCAGCGCTTTACGTCGCCTTTGATTCCGAAGCTCATCATGCCGCCCGTGCCGTTCGGGAGATATTTTTCCGCCAAGGAACGATATTTATCGTTCGGCAGAGAAGGGTGTTTCACCCATTCGATTTTCGGATGTTTATCGAGAAAAGCCGCTACGGCTTTGGCATTGGAACAGTGCTTCTCCATTCTGAGCGCCAGCGTATCGCAGCCTAGCCACGTCAAAAAAGCGTTCTGGGGGGACATGATCGCGCCCATATCGCGCATCATTTGCGCGCGGCACTTTACCGCGAAGGCGGCGGGCAGGGTTGCATATATCAAGCCGTGATAACTTTCGTCCGGCTCGTTGAAAGAAGCGTAGCGCGGATTGTTACCGAATTGGAATTTTCCCCCGTCTACGATCATACCGCCGAGCGCGGCCGCGTGTCCGTCCATATATTTTGTCGTGGAATGAATGACGATGTCTGCGCCGAATTCCAAGGGCGTGCAGAGGACGGGCGTCGCCAGCGTATTATCTACGACAAACACGACGTTATGCCGTTTCGCTATGCGGGAAATCTTTTCAAAGTCCAGCACGATAATGGCGGGATTGGCGACGGTCTCGGCAAAAATCAAGCGCGTTTTGTCGTCGATGAGGCGGTCGATTTCCTCCTCGGGAGCGTCCGTATCGAAAAAACGACATTCGATTCCGAGTTTCGGAAGCGTCGTTCCGAAGAGATTGAAGGTGCCTCCGTACACCGCCTGCGCGCATACGATATTGTCGCCCGCCTGACAGAGCGTGGCCGTCGTGAGAAGCGTCGCGGACATGCCCGAAGCACAGCCGATTCCCGCGACGCCGCCTTCGAGGGCCGCGACTTTATTTTCCAGCGCTGCGACGGTCGGGTTTGCCAAGCGGGAGTAGAAATATCCGTCACCCTGCAAATCGAACAGATCCGCCATGGTTTTCGTGTCGCCGTAAAAGAAAGTGGTGCTCTGGCAGATAGGGGGAATACGGCTTTCGCCCGTGGAGGGGTGATAGCCCGCCTGTACGCATAAAGTATCTTTCCGATAGTTCTTTTCTCGTTCGTTCATAATCGTTTCTCCTTAGAATAAAATTTAGAAGCCCGCGCTCTTTACGGCGCGATCGGTCGCGCGTTTTACGTCCCGTTCCGCTATGGAGCGCTTTTTATCGTAAGTGTGCTTGCCGCGGCAGAGCGCCACTTCCATTTTGACCAAAGAATCCTTGAAATATAATTTCAGCGGAACCAAAGTATAACCCTGCCGATTGATTTTTCCCGCGATTTTGGCGATTTCTCCTTTATGGAGAAGCAAACGCCTATCCCGCCTTGTGTCTTTGGTGCTGAATGCGTCGGACTTATCGTACAGCGCGATATGCATATTCTTTACCGTCACTTCTCCGCCGCGTATCATGCAAAAGCTATCGTTCATGTTGACGTTCCCGCCGCGCAGAGATTTGATTTCGTTCCCTTCGAGGACGATTCCCGCCTCGTATTTGTCTTCGATAAAATATTCGAAGGAGGCCGTCTTATTCGTCGCGATGATTTTCATTCTTGTTCTCCTTTCCGAATTTTTTCAATCAGAGAAAAGCGGGTGCGCCGCTGGAAAAAATCTACGTCTTCCACGCGGATTCGAAGCTCCTCTCCGATAGAATAACTCTCCGCGCTTCCCTTTAACAAAAAACGCTCGGGAATAAATTCAAAACTCCCTTCCAGCGTTTCCAAAGGGATAAAGCCCTCTATCGTATTGGGCAGTTCCGCGAACAGCCCGAAGGCGGTCACGCCGGAAATTACCGCGTCGTATTCCTCGCCCAATCGCTCGCTCATATACATGGTCGCATACAGCGCGTCTACCTCCCGCTCCGCTTCCGCCGCGCGGCGTTCACATTCGGAGGATTGGATCGCCGCTTCACTGACAAAGCCGTTATAAGTATCCATGCCCTCCGCATACTTTCCGTCGAGCACTTCCTTGATGATTCGGTGAATACACAAATCGGGATAGCGGCGAATGGGGGAAGTAAAATGGCAGTAGCAGGGACTCGCCAATCCGAAGTGTCCCACGTTGACGGGGGAATAGCGCGCCTTTTGCATGGAGCGCAGCATCACCCGATTCAGCACGGGAAAAACGGGCAAATCTTCCGCGGATTTTAAGAGCTTCTGATAATCGTACGACTTGACTTCGTCGGTGGAAAATTTTGCCCTCAGGCCGAGATTTTGGGCAAATTCCCGAAACATGGCCGCCTTTTCCTCCGCGGGCTTTTCGTGAATGCGATAGACGAAGGGCATTTCGATCGAGTGCATATATTCCGCTACCGTCTCGTTCGCAAGAACCATGAATTGTTCGATGATTTCGTGCGAAAGGGAACGCTCGTAATCGGGAATGACGATGTTTCCGTCGTTATCGAGCATGATTTTTGCCTCTTTGACGTCTAGTTCGATGCTTCCGCGCTTTTCGCGCATGGTTTTGAGAATATTCGTCAATTCCGCAAACAGGAAAATCATGTCTTTGACGTCCGCATATTTTTTGCAGGTTTCTCCGTCTCCGTTCAAGATTTGCGTCACTTCCGTATAGGTCATGCGGTGCGCCGAACGAATGACCGACTTGACGATTTCGCTGTCCTTCACAGCGCCTTTTTTGTCTACCCGCATGATACATGAGAGCGTCAGTCGGTCTTCGCCTTCATTGAGCGAACAGCTTCCGTTGGACAGGGCCCTTGGAAGCATGGGAAGAACCCGATCGGGAAAATATACGCTGGTACCGCGGGAAAAGGCTTCCTTATCGAGAGGGGAACGGTATTTGACATAGTGTGAAACGTCCGCGATATGCACGCCCAAAAGGTATTCCGTCCCCAACCTTTCGAGGGAAACCGCGTCGTCGATGTCCCGCGTGTCCTCGCCGTCGATCGTGACGATGAGCGCGTCTCTCAGATCCTTTCTGTCCGCGAGGTCCTCCGCGGAGATTTTTCGCGCGGCCTGACGTTCGGCCTCCCGCTCTATGCCCGGCGGAAACTCCTCGCGGAGCTTATAGGAGCGTATGATGGACAGTTCCTCCGCAAAAAAATCGTCGCCTTCGCCTAAAATTTCGATGATTTCTCCGCCGGGCGCTTTGCCGTAAGGGTATTCGGTGATTTTTGCGACCGCTTTTACGCCGTCGGGAATATTGAAACAGCGGGAAAGGGGAATATAGATATTTTCAAAATATTTTTTCTCGTCCGGTATGAGATAGCCCGCGCGGGAGTCCTTTCGGAAGGTTCCGACAATTTCCGTGTACCCGCGGGACAGAATTTTGACTACCTCGGCTTCGTCGTCGCTCCTGCCGTATACCCGTTCCGCATACACGGTGTCGCCGTGCATAGCTCCGTTCAGATTTTTATGGGGAATAAAAAAGTCCTTTTCGTAAACGGTTCTCTCCTCGGGAACAAGAAAGGCAAAACCGCGTTCGTTGCCCGATAAAGTGCCTTTGATAAGTCCGAGACTGTCGGGAGTACCGTATTTTCCGCCGCCCGTCACGTACAGCGTTCCGTCCTCGCAGAGAGAGTCGAGAAGGGCGAGAAGGCTCTTTTTCTCCCGATGGGAAATTTTCAGGAACTTTGCGATTTCGGTAAAGGTTTTGCCGCAGAGGGTTCCCTCCTGAAAGTATTGCAGTAAAGTTTCTTTTGCGCTCAAAATGCGCCTCCGTAAATTTAGTATGTAAGAATGGGAGAAAACAGGAACAAAAAAGGCGGCCTTTTTATATAAAGCCGCCTTTCAAATTCCCGTTTATGCTATATTTATGCCCAAATGGATTCGAGTTGGAGAATATAGAAAGAAATAGAGAAGATTACCAAAATGACAAGACAGGCAATCGTCCATTTTTTCATTCTCGCTTCGATGGATTTTCCTTTGTTCTTTCCGAAGAAAGTTTCGCTGGAACCGCCGAGGGCATTGATACCGGTGGAGTTACCGGGCTGCAATAACACGAGGATAATCGCGGCAAGTGCAGACAGGAACATTAGAGCGATCATCGTCACGCTCAGCCCCATATATAAATTGTATAAAGCGTCGTTTTTCGTGGGAACCAATAAATTCATAAATTCCAACATTTCCGTTTAATCCTTTTAAGCATTTTTCTTTTGACGGACAATCCGTTATTTTCAAGATACTCGTAAATTATAACATACTCTTTCAAATAGCGCAACTGTTTTTTGCCCGTTTCCCGAGTTTTTCTTAAAAAATTCCCAAAAAACGATTATCTTTCGATGAGCGTTTTGCCCGTCATTTCCTTCGGCTGAGGCAAACCCATCATGTCGAGGAGCGTCGGCGCAAGATCTGCGAGCACTCCGCCCGAACGGAGTTTTACGTTCTTATATTTCTCCGAGACCAAAATCACGGGCACGGGATTGGTCGTGTGCTGCGTAAAGGGCGTCTTTCCGTCCTCCGCTATCATTTGGTCGGCATTCCCGTGATCCGCCGTGACCAAAGCGCTTCCGCCCATGGACAGAATTTTATCCGTTACTTTCTTCACACATTCGTCTACCGTATGCACCGCCTTTACGGCCGCTTCCATTACGCCCGTATGACCGACCATGTCGCAGTTCGCATAGTTGAGAATGAGAACGTCGTAAATTCCCTTGTCGAGCTCTTCAAGTACCTTGTCCGTGACGAGATACGCGCTCATTTTCGGCTGTAAATCGTAAGTGGCGACCTTCGGAGAGGGAATGACGATCCGCGTTTCTCCCTCCACGGGCTTTTCTATTTTTGCGTTGAAAAAGAACGTGACGTGCGCGTATTTCTCCGTCTCCGCGATATGCAGCTGTTTCATGCCCAAAGAGGAAATATATTGAGGCAGGGTATTGTCGATTTCATCGGGCGGGAACGCCACGCCGACATTTTCAAAAGAGGAATCGTATACGGCAAATCCGACGTAGGTGGGGGCGAGAAAGCCCGTCTTGCGCTCAAAGCCCAACGTCGCACCCGTCTTTGCGTCCTTGAAGGGGAATACTTCCTGCGAGAACATGCGGGTGATTTGCCGCGCGCGGTCGGGACGGAAATTGAAACAGATGATGCTGTCGCCCTTGCCGACGAGCGCCACGGGTTTCCCGTTTTCGGTGAGGTTGGTGGGAAGCAGGAATTCGTCCGTCACGCCCTGTTCGTAGGAGGCGCGCGCGGCGGCTTCCGCACTGCCTTCAAAGTGTATTCCCGCGCCCGCGGTCAGCATATCGTACGCCTTTTCTTCGCGATCCCAGTTGTTGTCGCGGTCCATCGCGTAATATCTACCCGCGACGGAAGCGATTTTGCCGAATTTGAGTTCGCTGAGTTTGTCTTGGAGCTCTTTGAGAAATTCCGCTCCCGAAGTGGGCGCTACGTCCCTACCGTCCGTGAAGGCGTGAATATATACGTTTTCGAGCCCCTCCTTTTTCGCCATTTCGACGAGCGCGTAGAGGTGCTCGATATGGCTGTGCACCCCGCCCGTGGAAACGAGTCCGAAAAGATGAAGTTTTTTGCCGTTCTCCTTCGCTGCGTCCATCGCGCGCAAAAGCTCTTTATTTTCAAAGAACGACCCGTCGCGAATATCTTTGGTGATCTTCGTCAGGTCCTGATACACGATGCGGCCCGCTCCGATGTTGAGGTGTCCGACCTCGGAGTTGCCCATCTGTCCGTCGGGGAGTCCGACGCTCATGCCGCTGGCGCCGAGCTGTGAGGAGGGGTATTCCTTTTCCAGAGCCGTGACGTTTTTGCTTCCGTCCGTATAGACGGCGTTGCCGTTTGTGTCCTTGTTGATTCCATAGCCGTCCATAATGATTATGGCATAGGGGGTCTTCATAAAATTTATTCTCCTTTTTTCAAAAACAACGGGGCAGGTGTGCGCCGAAGTATTTCGACCGTCCCGCCCCTCATCTGAATCCGAATTATTTGTCGTAGTTGACGATCGCCGCGAAATCGGGCGCTTTCAGGGACGCGCCGCCGATGAGGCCGCCGTCGATTTCCGGCATGGCCATGAGTTCCTTGCAGTTGCCCGCATTCATGCTCCCGCCGTATTGGATGCGGAGCTTCGCCGCGCACTTCTCGCAGAACATTTCTCCCACGGTCTTGCGGATAAAGCCGATCGTCTCGTTTGCCTGTTCCGCCGTGGCGGTTCTGCCCGTTCCGATTGCCCATACGGGCTCGTATGCGATGACGATTTTGGTGATGTCCTCGATGTTTTTAAGGCCTTCGTGAATTTGTTCCGCGAGGACTTCCTCCGTCTTGCCGCCTTCGCGTTCTTCGAGTGATTCGCCGATGCAGACGATGGGGGTAAGCCCCGCCGCGATGGCGGTGAGCGTCCGCTTATTTACGGTTTCGTCCGTTTCACCGAAATATTGGCGGCGTTCGCTGTGGCCGATAATGACGTATTTTACGCCGTATTCTTTGAGCATGGCAGCGGAGATTTCACCCGTATAGGCTCCTTTTTCCGCAAAGTGCACGTTTTCCGCGCCGAGCTCGATATTCGTTCCTTTAAGGGCTTCGCCGACGGCGGGAATGTCGATCGCGGGGACGCATACGACGACGTCGCAGTTCGCCTCTTTGACGAGCGGCGCGATTGCCTTCACGAGAGCGACGCCCTCGGATGCGGTATTGTTCATTTTCCAGTTGCCTGCAATGATAGGTTTTCTCATAAGAATTCTCCTGAAATAGTTTTTCCTTTTCCGGAAAGTATTATAACACAAACTCGGACGGAAAGCAACGAAAAGAAAGCGAAAATTTTATTTTTCGGAAGAAGTTTGAACGCCGTGGCGGCGAGAATGGCGGCCGGCGGGAAATAAAAATCCGTGGACGGACAGAGCCGGGAAAAGGCGAGAGGAAAAATTTTCAGGGCAGGACGGACGATCGGCAAAAAGGAAAAACTTTCGGAGAGAGACAGACGGCAAGCGAAAAGGAAAATTTTCGGAAGGAACGCACGGCAGGGGAGAAAAGAGGGAAAACAGGCGGTCAAGAAAACGGCGGGAGGAGGTTTCTCGGAGAAGCAACGAACAGCGGAGAGAACGGCAAAGAGAGAAGCGAGAAAATTGCATCAAAACAGATTGTGGAGGGGGAGACAAAGGAGTTTTTCGAGGTGCAGACAGAGGAGAAATAAGGAAGGCGCGTTAGGACGGATAGCGGAGAATAAGGCATAAGGAGATATAAACGGAAAAAGCGCGGACAGACGGCCGTCTGTCCGCGCTTTTCAAAAGCCGAAATATTTCTCAGTCCTTGTCGTTGAGGCAAGCGATGCCGGGAAGCACCTTTCCTTCAAACAATTCGAGGGAGGCGCCGCCGCCCGTCGAAATGTGCGTCATCTTGTCCGCGAAGCCGAGCTGCTGAACCGCCGCCGCGCTGTCGCCGCCGCCGATGATCGTCGTCGCTTTGCCGTATACGTCCGCGAGAGCCTGCGCCACCGCCTTGGTGCCCGCCGCGAGCGTCGGATTTTCGAACACGCCCATGGGGCCGTTCCAAATGACCGATTTTGCGCCCGCGACCACGGAAGCGAACAGCTTTCTCGTCTCGGGACCGATATCGAGACCCATCATGTCCGAAGGGATTGCATTCGCGGGGACGATCGTCGTCTCGATCGCCGCGTCGATGGGGTCGGGGAAGGACTTCGCCGCTACGGTATCCACGGGAAGGACGAGCTTTTTATTCAGCTTTTTCGCCTTTTCGAGCATTTCTTTGCAGTAGCCGATCTTCTCCTCGTCCACGAGGGAAGTGCCGATTTCTCCGCCCTGCGCCTTGATGAAAGTATAGGCCATTCCGCCGCCGATGACGAGCGTATCGCACTTTTCGAGAAGGTTGGAAATGACGTTCAGCTTGTCCGCGACCTTGGCTCCGCCGAGGATCGCCACGAACGGGCGCTGAGGATTTTCCAGCGTGTCCGCCATCACCGAGAGTTCCTTTTCGATGAGGAAACCGCAGACTGCCGTCTTGACCAGTCCTTCTTCCACGATTCCCGCGGTGGAAGCGTGCGAGCGGTGCGCCGTTCCGAACGCGTCGTTCACGTAGACGTCGCAGTAGCTCGCCAGCGCCTTCATGAAATCGGGATCCTTCTTCTCTTCGCCCTTATGGAAGCGCAGGTTTTCGAGCAGGACGCACTCGCCGTCCTTGCACGCCGCGACTTTCTTTTTCGCGTCCTCGCCCACGACGTCGGTCGCGAAAGTCACCTTTCCGCCCAAAAGTTCGTTGAGTCGAGCGGCGACAGGCGCCAAGCTGAGCTTCTTGACGTCCTTCTTCGCCTTTTCGAGCGCTTCCGCCGTCGCGGCGGCCTGTTCCGCTTCGGGCAGAGCCGCGATCTTCGCCTTCTCCTTCTTGTTCAGTTCGAGCTTCGCGTCGAACACGTTGTGGGGTTTGCCCATGTGCGAGCAGAGGATCACTTTCGCGCCGTGCTCCATGAGGTACTTGATCGTGGGCAGCGCGCCGACGATTCTGTTTTCGTCCGTGATCGCTCCGTCCTTCATCGGAACGTTGAAGTCGCATCTGACGAGGACTTTTTTGCCCTTTACGTCTACGTCTTTTACCGTTTTCTTATTCATAAGACCATCTCCTTGAATTTGATTTTTTACGTCTATAATAATATCCGTTTTTCCCGCTTTTGTCAACCCTTTGCGAAAGGAATTGCGAAAAGTTTTTTTCGACGTTTTCCTTCAGTCGGATTTTTTTGGGAATCTATTGACATCGCGCTTTAAGTATACTATACTTATATTGTTCGAAACTGAGAGGGAAAAAGGAGAAAAGAAAATGAAAGGGAATTGGAAACGGATTGTCGCGGCGTTGTTTTCGGGCTGTGCGCTTGCCCTCGCGGGGCTGGGGCTCGCGGCGTGCGCGGACGGGGACAAGGGGGACGCGCACTCGTTCGGAAATTGGGAGACCTCCCGCGCGGCGACCTGCGTGCGCGCGGGAGAGGAGATCCGCGAATGCGAGTTTTGCGGAACGGTCGAGACGAGGGAAATTCCGCCCTTGGGACACTCCTTCTTCACGGAGGAGTCAGAGGCGACCTGCACCGCGGACGGCTTTCGGACGAAGCGCTGTACCCGCTGCGGAGAAAGCGAGCGCAAGGAGATCCTCCCCGCGCTCGGACACGACTACGCCGAGACTGTTGTTCCGCCCACCTGCACGGAGCGCGGATATACGCTTTATCGCTGCGAACGCTGCGGCGACTATTACAGGGGCGACTTTGTCGACGCGGAGGGGCACGACTACGCCGAGACCGTCGTTCCTCCTACCTGTACGGACCCCGGGTACACCGCCTATCTCTGCACGAGGTGCGGGGACAGCTACCGCGAAGAGACGGCGGGGGAGGAGGCGCTCGGACACGACGCGGACGAGTACGGCTTCTGCCGCCGTTGCCATATTGTCCCCGATGCGACGAAAGTACTGTATAGTCCGAGCTCCGAGAGTTCCTTAAAGGCGGCGTGCTACATAAAGGAAATCGAGGAGGGGAGCGGGGAATACCGCGCGATATTCGCTTCGCCCGAACGGGTCTGTCCCGACAGGGCAGACCTGTCGGCTTTCAACGTGACCGAGCTCGTCTTTACAGGTGACGTCAAAGAGGTGCAGTCGGACGGAATATCGGGCTTGAACGACTCTCCGAGCGTCGTGCGCGCCGTGTTCGGCGACGGCGTGGAGACGGTCTGTCCGTCGTTTTGGAATTATCCCAACCTTTCGGAAATTTCCGTCGGAAAAGGGTGTAAAACTTTGTACGTCACGGGGTACGTTCAGGGCGGAAGAACGTTGACGATTCGCTATGGAGGCACTTCGGACGAATGGGCGGAAAAGGTGAAACTCCTCGGCTCGTTATCCGTTTCGGAACTGTATATCGGCGGCGAAAAGCCGACGGAGCTGCACTTAAACTGCGAGAACGTAAACGACTATGCGTTTTACGGACTGACGCAGATACAAAGCGTCACGTTCGGGGGAAACGTGCGGAAGGTCGGAAAGTATGCTTTTTATAATTGTACATCGCTTTCGCAGATTGCATTCGGCGAGGGCGTGCGGGAAATCGGGGATTATGCGTTTCGCTATCACGCTTTTGCGGGGGAAGAATTGATCTTTCCCGATTCTCTGGAACGGATAGGAGAATATGCGTTCGACTCCGAAAATTCCGCAGATTACGGCGTGACGTTGGGGACGGGATTGGCTTTTATGGGATATCAGTACAGATTTTCCCCGACGAGGGTGGACTACCGCGGGGCGCTGGCGGATTGGTGCGGCATACAATTCGGCTACGGCATTTTGAACGGGACGAAAGGGGAATTTTATGTCGGCGGGGAAAAGGTGACGGAGCTGGTCATTCCCGACGAGTTGGAAAAAATCGGGGACTATGCGTTTTCGGGCGGGAGTTTCTCGGGCCCCGTCCGCTTCGGAAAGAACGTGAAGGAAATCGGAAAAGGGGCGCTGAACACATCTTCGCATAACGACATCGAGTACGGGGGTACCCTGAAAGACTGGTGCTCGATTTCTTTCGGGGCGGACTGGCGCGTGATGATCGATAACGTTTCCCTCATCATCGGCGGGGAAAGGATAGAAAAACTTCTCTTAGAAGGGACAGGGGCGATTCCCGATTACGCTTTCCTCGGCTTCGATATCGGCAGTGTAACGCTCGGCGACGGAGTGAAGAGGGTCGGCAAATATGCGTTTTGTTACTGTAAAAGCCTCGCTTCGCTTTCGCTCGGCGACGGTGTGGAAGAGATAGGAGAACGGGCCTTTAATATGTGTATATCTCTTGCGGACCTGTCGCTCGGTACGGGGCTCGGAAGCGTAGGGAAATACGCCTTCGCGGGCTGTGAAAATCTCTCTTGTACCATGCGGATTCCCGCAAGTCTCACGGGTTTGGATGCTTCCGCGTTCATAAATGCTCCGATTGCCGCATTTGAAGCGGACGAGGGTAATCCCGCGTATTCCGCACGAGATGGCGTGCTGTTCGACAAGGAGATGAAAATCCTTGTCGCCTATCCCCGCGGAAAGGCGGACGAAACTTATACCGCGCCCGTGGGCTTGAACGAGGTCGCGCAGTACGCATTTTACGGAAATACCTTTCTCAAAAGCGTCGTTTTTTCCGCGGGATTGAAAGTTATCGGAGAGTCGGCTTTTGAAAATTGTACCTCATTGGCTGAAATTTCTTTTTCTCTATCTTCGGGAAGCAGCAACGTAACTTCCGTGGGGCGGTACGCCTTTAAGAATACCGCATATTATAACGACGAGAAAAATTGGGTAGAGGGAATCCTGATTCTCGGCAGCATAATTCTGGAAGCGAAAAAAGACATCTCCGCGGGCGGAAACTGGGCAGTCAAAACGATTGCCGACTATGCGTTTCACGGCTGTTCGCAAATGAAATATTTTATATTGACCAAAGCTACGGTATATATCGGAAAACATGCGTTCGGAAATACGGGAAGCGGGTTCAAACTGTTTTACGGAGGCACGAAAGCGCAATGGAGCATAGTAAGAAAAGGCGAAGGAATCCCTTCCGACGTCTATTTCTACTCTGAAACGGAGCCGACGGGAGAAGGAAATTATTGGCATTATGATGACGACGGAACGTGGACGCCCGAAATCTGGGGCGCCGTTTGACGCAAGGACGATTCGGGCGCGCGCCTCGGAAACGGGCGCGGAACGCCGCCGACAAAGCTGCGGATTGTCGGGAAAACGACCGCGGGGCACCCTTCGGGGCGGCACGGGGATAAGGAGAAGGGACGAAAGGAAGGAAAAAGAGGCGAAATCGTCAAAAAAGTTGGCATAAAACAGTTGACAAACGCCTTTTTTCATGGTAAAATCAACAGTGCTGAAATGCGGAAAGGGTGTATTTCGCCCTTTTTGCATCTTTTTTGCGGTCTGGACCCCGTGCGGGACAAGCGTTCGCGGAAGGGGAGTCTGCGCTTTACTCTATAAAGGAGCGAAGAAAACGGCCGCCGAAACATCGCTTTCTTTGGAATTGCATAAGGGCAATTTCGAGAAATATATTCCAAAATTTTTACAAGGAGGTCAAAAATGCCTACCATCAACCAACTCATCAAGAAAGGCAGAGAGAAGCAGACGTTCAAGTCCAAGAGCCCTATTCTGGATAACTGCCCTCAAAAGCGCGGCGTTTGTCTGTCCGTCACCACGACTTCTCCCAAGAAGCCCAACTCCGCTTTGAGAAAGATCGCCCGTGTGCGTCTTACCAACAAGCAGGAAGGTACGGTCTACATTCCCGGCGAAGGTCACAACCTTCAGGAGCACAGCTCCGTTCTGATCAGAGGCGGTCGTGTCAAGGATCTGCCCGGTGTGCGTTACCACATCATTCGCGGCGCCCTCGATACCGCCGGCGTTGCAAAGCGCAAACAGGCCCGTTCCAAATACGGCGCAAAACGCCCTAAATAATTCTTGATCGAAATCGATTCGATTTTTTTAAGGCGCGAAGACAAATTCCGGCGTTCGTTAAAAGTCGCCGAAACAAAACCCTACTTGTAATCGGAATATAGCTCGAAGGCCCCGAAAAAAAGTAGGCAGTATGCGGCTGTCGCCGCAGAAGGTTCGCTCCCGCGTCCGTCGCGGGTACGCGATAGCTGTACTGAAGGGTAAAATCCCTTATTCAACAAATTATTTCAAAGGAGGATAAAAACATGCCCAGAAGAGGTAATGTCCCTAAAAGAGACGTTCTGCCCGATCCTATGTACGGCAGCAAGGTCGTGACCAAGCTCATCAACCAGATCATGCTCGACGGCAAGAAGGGCACGGCTCAGACAATCGTTTACGACGCATTCAAGATCATGGGGGAAAAATTGAACATGGATCCCCTCGATATCTTCAAACAGGCCATGGAAAACGTCATGCCCGTCGTAGAAGTCAAGGCTCGCCGCGTCGGCGGTGCCAACTATCAGGTTCCCATCGAAATCAGACCCGAGAGACGTCAGACCCTCGCCATCCGCTGGATCGTCATCAACACCAGAAAGAGAAGCGAAAGAGAGATGTCCAAAAAACTCGCGGCGGAACTTATGGACGCTTACAACAACGCCGGCGGCTCTGTGAAGAAGAAGGAAGACACGCACAGAATGGCCGAGGCGAACAAGGCGTTCGCTCATTTCAGATTCTGACAGAGGAGTAGCCTATGCCCAGAGAATACGACTTAAATCATACCAGAAACTTCGGCATCATGGCGCACATCGACGCCGGCAAGACTACCACCACCGAGCGTATCCTGTTCTATACGGGCAAGACGCACAAGATCGGCGAAACCCACGAGGGTACCGCTACGATGGACTGGATGGCTCAGGAACAGGAGCGCGGCATCACGATTACTTCCGCCGCCACCACCTGCGTCTGGAAGGGACATCGTTTCAATATCATCGATACCCCGGGTCACGTGGACTTCACGGTGGAAGTCGAGCGTTCGCTCCGCGTCCTCGACGGCGCCGTAGCCACCTTCTGTGCGAAGGGCGGCGTGGAACCGCAGTCCGAAACCGTATGGCGTCAGGCGGATACCTATAAGGTCCCCCGTGTCGCCTATGTCAACAAAATGGATATCAACGGCGCGGATTTCTTCCGCGTGGAGAGAATGATCCGCGAGAGACTCGGCGCGAATCCCGTTCCCATCGAGCTTCCCATCGGAAAAGAAGATACTTTCCGCGGAATCGTCGACCTCATCAGAATGGAAGCCGAAGTCTATTATGACGACCTCGGCAAGGACTACCGCAAGGAGCCCATTCCCGACGATCTGAAAGAGCTCGCGGACGAATACTCGTCGAGGAAGCCGCTTCCGCCAGCGATGAGCTGATGGAAAAATATTTTGAAAACGGAGACCTTTCCGAAGAGGAAATCATCGCGGGACTTCGTACGCGCTGCCTCAAAATGGAAGCCGTTCCCATGCTCTGCGGATCTTCCTACAAGAACAAGGGCGTTCAGTTCCTGCTCGACGCGGTCATCCATTTCCTTCCCAGCCCGCTCGACGTCGATCACGTCAAGGGTATCAACCCCGACACGGGCGAAGAGGAAATCAGAAAGACCGCAGACGACGAACCTTTCGCCGGCCTCGCGTTCAAGATCGCGACCGACCCGTTCGTAGGTTCCCTCGCGTATTTCCGCGCTTACTCCGGCGTTTTGTCCTCCGGTTCCTATGTGTACAATTCCACGAAGGAAAAGAAGGAGAGAGTCGGCCGTCTCGTTCAGATGCACGCCAATGAGAGAAAGGATATTTCCGAAATCTATTCGGGCGATATCTGCGCCATCGTAGGTCTCAAATATACCACCACGGGCGATACGCTCTGCGACGAAAAACATCCCATTATTCTCGAAAAGATGGTCTTCCCCGAACCCGTCATTCAGCTTTCGCTCGAACCCAAGACGAAGGCGGGACAGGAAAAGATGACCATGGCTCTCATCAAGCTGGCGGAAGAGGATCCCACTTTCAAGACGTATACCGATCAGGAGACCGGACAAACCATCATCGCGGGCATGGGAGAACTGCATCTCGACATCATCGTCGACAGACTCCTTCGCGAATTCAAAGTGGAAGCCAATGTCGGCGCTCCGCAGGTCGCTTACAGGGAAACTTTCCGCAACGCGGTCGACGCGGAGGGTATGTACAAGAGTCAGTCCGGCGGTAAAGGGCAATACGGTCACTGCAAAATCCACCTTATTCCTCAGGAACCCGGCGCGGGTTATGCGTTTGAAGATGCGACCGTCGGCGGCTCTATTCCCAAGGAATATATCCCCGCGATCGACAAGGGGATTCAGGAGGCCGCAAAGAACGGTTTCCTCGCGGGCTATGAAATGGTGGACTTCAAAGTTGTTGTCTACGACGGAAGCTATCACGAGGTAGACTCCTCTGAAATGGCATTCAAAATCGCGGGCTCTCTCGCATTCAAGGACGGTATGACGAGAGCGAAGCCCGTGCTGCTCGAACCGATCATGAAGGTTCAGGTCATCACTCCCGAGGATTACTTCGGTGACCTCATGGGCAACATTTCCGGCCGCCGCGGTACCATTCTCGGCACCGACGACAGAAACGGCGCAAAGATTATCGACGCGGAAGTGCCTCTGTCCGAAATGTTCGGTTATGCGACGGAGCTCCGTTCCAGAACGCAGGGCCGCGGACAGTTCACCATGCAGTTCGACCACTATTCCGAAGTGCCCGGCAATATCTCCAAGGATATCGTCGAGAAGCGCAGCAAGAAGGATTGAACCTAAAAAGCGCGTTTTGCTCCGCGTAAAACCGGAGCAAAACGGAAATTTTCAAATTTTTTCCGAAAACACCGTTAAAAGATTTGATAAATTTGAAAATTTAATATATAATATAGACGTCCAAAGAATTGGACAAGGCTTATATTATCAGAAAATGATAGATAGCTGCGTCCGAAGGTCGGATAAGTTATCATTTTAATTTTTTTATAAACAATTGGAGGATTTATTATGGCTAAAGCTAAATTTGACAGAAGCAAACCCCACGTCAACATCGGTACTATCGGCCACGTTGACCACGGTAAAACCACTTTGACTGCAGCTATCACGATGGTAATGGCTTGCAAAGGCGACGCTGTGAAGATGAGATATGACGAAATCGACAAAGCGCCCGAAGAAAAGGCTCGTGGTATTACAATTAATACCGCGCACGTCGAATATCAGACCGACAAGCGCCACTATGCGCACGTCGACTGCCCGGGCCACGCCGACTATGTCAAGAACATGATTACCGGTGCCGCTCAGATGGACGGCGCTATCCTCGTCGTCGCTGCTACCGACGGTCCCATGCCTCAGACCCGTGAGCACATCCTGCTCGCCCGTCAGGTCGGCGTTCCTTACATCGTCGTGTTCATGAACAAAGTTGACCTCGTAGATGACGCTGAGCTTCTCGACCTCGTCGAAATGGACGTCAGAGATCTCCTTTCGTCCTACGGCTTCCCCGGCGACGATATTCCCGTCGTTCGCGGTTCCGCGCTCAAAGCGCTCGAAAAGGCGAGCTCCGATGCTCCCGCTGACGAGATCCTTGCGGCTCCCGAATGTAAGTGCATTCTCGAACTCATGGATGCGGTAGATTCTTATATTCCTACGCCTGCACGTGAAGATTCCAAACCTTTCCTTCTTCCCGTCGAGGACGTATTCACCATTTCCGGCCGCGGTACCGTTGCTACGGGCCGTGTCGAGAGAGGTGTGGCGAAAGTCGGCGATCCCGCTGAAATCGTCGGTCTTATCGACAAACCCGTTCCCACCGTCATTACCGGTCTCGAAATGTTCCACAAACAGCTCGACGAGGCTATGGCGGGCGATAACGTCGGCGCTTTGCTCCGCGGTATCAACAGAACGGATATTGAAAAAGGTCAGGTTATCGCGAAGCCCGGCACCGTTAAGACGGGTACCGAGTTCGAAGCTCAGGTTTATGTCCTGACCAAAGAGGAAGGCGGACGTCACACCGCATTCTTCAATCATTACAGACCTCAGTTCTTCATCAGAACCACCGACGTTACGGGCGCTATCGAGCTTCCCGAAGGCGTTGAAATGGTTATGCCCGGCGATAACATCAACATGAAAGTTGTCGTTATTAAGCCCGTCGCTATTGAAGAAGGTCTCCGTTTCGCTATCCGTGAAGGCGGCAGAACGGTCGGCTCCGGCGTTATTTCCAAGATTTTGAAGTAATCTGCTTTTGAATTAGTTTTGGATTGGAGCTTTATTACGAAGCAAAAGAACGGTTTGCCTAATTTGGGCAGACCGTTTTTTGTTCCAAAAAACTCTTTTGTAATCCATTGAGCCGGAAAAGCGGAAGATGACCGGAGAAAAATGAGATTTCGGATTCGGACAGGCGAATTTACGATGGACGAATCGGATTCCGAATCAAAAATTGTTGTGCTCGATAATAAAAAAGGGGAATTTTTATGAAAAAATTGGAAGAAATGACCATGGAAGAATTGTGGCAGCTTTTCCCCGTCGTATTAAAAGAATATAATCCCGATTATATTCTTTGGTACGAAGAGGAACGGAAGAATATCGAGAAGAGAATAGGGAAAGAAAATATTTTCCGCATACGGCATATCGGCAGTACTTCCGTACCCGGTCTTCTCAGCAAGCCTACCGTGGATATTTTATTGGAACTCGTACCCGAAGCGGAGCAGGAAAAGATTATTGCCTCGTTAAAGGAGGAATGGATTTTGATGTCCGAATCTGAAAGTCCGAAGAAATTCGTGTTCAATAAGGGGTATACTCCCGCGGGATTTGCGGAAAAGGTCTTTCATCTGCACGTGCGGCGTGCGGGAGATTGGGACGAATTATATTTCTGCGATTATCTGCGCGAATATCCCGCCGTCGCAGAGGAATACGGGGCTCTGAAAAAATCTCTCCTGAAAAAGTTTGAACACGACCGCGACGGATATACGGCGGCAAAAACACATTTTATCCGAGAATATACTGAGAAAGCCCGTTCGCTTTACGGCGGCAGGTATTTACCCGAAGCGAAAA
Source organism: uncultured bacterium (assembly GCA_934871445.1). Taxonomy (GTDB): domain Bacteria; phylum Bacillota; class Clostridia; order Christensenellales; family Borkfalkiaceae; genus Scatosoma. The sequence continues at coordinate 26,640 of CAKXBD010000012.1, forward strand.
ATAATTTCTCGGAAGCATGTTCACTCATGGAAAGGCTGTTTTCAAAGGATTGTATCTTTGTAATGGCTACGGTAGAAGATGGCGGAAAAGCAGATGCTCGGAGTGTGGATATTTATTATTCCGAAGGGGCTTTTTATGTCGTCACGCATAGAGCAACGGGAAAAGTGCGGCAGACAGAGGCGTTTCCCTACGTATGTTTCTGTTCGGGAGAATTTCGGTTTTATGCCGTCGCGGAAAATATCGGGCACCCCTTGGAGGCGCGGAATGCTCGGATAAGGTCACTTTTGACGAATGCCTTTCATGCGTGGTATTTTCGGCATAACGATGAGAACGACGAGGGAATGTGTTACCTTCGCGCCCGCTTGGAGAACGGATTTTTTCATTTCGGCGGGACGGGCTATCGGGTGGACTTTTTACACGAACGGGCGGAAAAATTTCCCTTTCAATCGGATATTGTTTTGCCGACAATTGAATAGCCGAAAAATTCAATGTATCTTCCGACATATCATTTGGCGTATTAAAAACGGAGGCGGGACAAAATTTGTCCCGCCTCCATTTATTTGATACTCGCTTTATATTCCC
>CAKXBD010000013.1 GCA_934871445.1 uncultured bacterium
AATCTTAAAAATTATTTCAATGCTTACAACACCTACGGCGATGGTCATTCCGATCCGACAAAATCAAATAAAGATTAAAAAATCGCCCCCCCCCCGCACTATTTTAAGTAAATGAGAAAATACGCTCCATCGAGAAAGTAACGTACTTCTTTGCCCCCTTCCGTCTCACAAGCGGACGGGGGTTGTTTTTTATACTTAACTTTTCGTAAAAAACAAAAAATTTTACGAAAAGATGTTTGAAAAGTAAAAAAACGATTTATATATAAAGTGTTCAAAGGAAAACAAGAGACGCGGACGAAAGCCTCGGAAAAGGGGTAAAAAATCCGGAGGGCAGGTTTCCTTTGAGCCCCACAAAAAATATTACGGAAAGGAGATAACCATTATGAAATATTTAACTTCTGATTCTTTGAATTCTTTATTAAAACCCTTTGGGGGCTGGTTTGACACAAATTACAACATCATGAAAACGGACGTCAAGAGCAACGACAAGGAATACACGTTGAGTGTGGATTTGCCGGGAGTAGACAAGAAAGACATCGATATTTCGTTGAAAGACGGGTATCTGACCATCGAAGCGGTGCGCCGCAGCGAGGAGTCGGAGGGCGGTGAAAAGTCGGAATATGTATTCCGCGAGAGAAGTTTCGGCAGAATGACGAGAAGTTTCTATGTCGGAGACGGTATCAGCGATGAAAACATCAAGGCGAAATACGAAAACGGAATTTTGACGGTCACTGTTCCCAAATATACGGAAGAAGAAAAGGCGCTCAAAAAGATCGCGATTGAGTAATTCCTCTGCGGTTTTCATCGAAAAAATAAAAGAAACGCGCGCAGCAATAAAGCTGCGCGCGTTTCTTTGTTTCGAGCCTAAGGACGCCACTTTTACTTCGTCTCCTCCGCTACCTTTTTCCAATCGATTTCCTTTTTCTTGAAGTAATATTTTTTATCCCGATCATCGATCTCCCGAAGCACGCGGCAAGGATTTCCGACGGCGATAACGTTTGCGGGAATGTCTTTGGTGACGATGCTCCCCGCGCCGATTACCGAATTATCCCCTATATTGATTCCGGGGAGTATAACGGCTCCCGCGCCGATCCAGCAGTTTTTGCCGATATGTACGGGCGCGTTATATTGATACGCCCTTTCCCTCAAACAGGGCAAAATCGGGTGGCCCGCCGTAGCGACTGTCACGTTCGGCCCGAACATAGTGCCGTCTCCCACATAAATATGCGTATCGTCCACCATGGTCAAATTAAAATTGGCATAGACATGCTTGCCGAAATGTACGTGCTTTCCGCCCCAATTCGCATGAAACGGCGGCTCGATATAACACCCTTCCCCGATTTCCGCAAACATTTCTTTTAACAGGTTTTGACGCTTTTCCGCCTCGGAAGGACGAGTCGCGTTATAGTCGTATAATTTTTCGAGACATGCCGTCTGCATTTTGACTAACTCCCCGTCCTCGGGAAGATATAAAGCTCCTTCTAGCATTTGTTCTACGATATTCATTGTTTTTTGCTCCTTTTAAGCTCTTTCCGGCGCGGCCGCCGCTGTCAGAAAAAATACGTCGCTTGCACCCGCCCGTTTCAAAGCCTTCGCACATTCGCTGCCCGTGGCTCCCGTCGTCATTACGTCGTCCACGAGCAAGACCTTTCTTCCCGAAAAGCCCCCTTCCGCGCGATAGGCTCCCGATATGTTCTCTCTCCGTTCCGCTTTCGTCAGCCTTTTCTGCGGAAGAGTATCCCGTATCTTGGCAAGTCCACTTTTTACGGGAATTTCCGTCTGTTCGGAAATTTTTTCCGCGAGCTCCGCCGCCTGATTATAACCGCGTTTTCTCTCCCCTGCCTCGGTCATCGGAACGAATACGACAATATCCGCGCAAAGCCCCGAACGTTTCCAAAGCGCCGACATCTGTTCTCCGAAATAATTCGCCAGCCATCGTTCGCCGTTCTTCATCCGATTGATAAGCTCTGCGGCTTTCCCGCGATAGCAAAACGGGGAAAAACCGCAGGAAAATTCGGGCGGTTTACGCTTGCAATCGAGACAAAGCCCCTCCGAGACCGTCTTTCGCCCGCATTTGTCGCAGGCTCGGAAATTCCGTTCCAAAGCGGACGAGCATTCTTCGCAAAGGCGCGGAGAAGGATAAGAAAAGATTTCTCTTCCGCAACAATCGCAGGAATAACCCCGCTCCGACGAAAATTTGCGATATTTCCCGAAAATCGAACCGAAAAATTTCATTTCTTTTCGGAAGAATCGGTTTCGGAAGTCTCGGACGAGCCTTCCGTTTCGGAAACAGCTGCCGAATTTTCGTTTCCATTTTCCGGCTCAATCGTTTTTTCCGCTGCTGCGGCGGCCGCTTCCGCGTCCTTTTTTCTCTGATAACGCACGAGCAGGTATGAGCCTACGGCACCGATAGCAAACAATACGACGCCGAGGACGATATCCGTCACTTTAACGCCGTTTTCCGCCCATGACGCATACACCGCGAACGTATCGGGGTTATAGAACATGGCCACGATAGAGCCGAGCGACAGGCCGACAATCAAGGAATACGCGGTATGGCGGGCCCTTCCGAACACATACGTGAGAAATTTAGAAAAGGTGAAAAGCCCCGCAAGAAATCCGATGACCAAAGCGGCATAAACGGCAAAAATCATGGGATTCGACTGCCAGAACGTAAGGCTGACGCTGTCCACGAGGGAGGTAAACCATCCGATAGCCATAAGGACGGCCGTGGCGCTGAGGCCGGGAACGACCTGTGTAATGCCCACGACATACCCGACGGGAATACAGACGAGTATTTGCCACCACTCGATAGACGCAAAGGCATTGGCGCTCGTACCGCCGCCCCCCGCTTCGAGCGCCACGGAAATCACGCCGATGGCGATGGGAATGAGCACGCCCAAAACGAGCAGCGAAATGCGTTTTCCGTTCATTTCCGCACCCTTCAATTCGTCTTTGACGGCGGGGAAAGCGCCGCTCATGAGACCGGCAAACAGCCCGACCACGGCAAACGGAAGAATCGCCAGCAGCTTCTCCACGGTAAAAAAGCCGAGAAGCACACCCAAAACCATTCCTATACCGATAGGTAAAAGAAACAAGAAACACTTTTTGAACTGCTTGAACAGATTTCCCACGGCATAGAGAAATTGATCGTACAGCTTAAAGATGATCGCTACGGTCGAGCCGCTGATTCCCGGAACAATGACCGCTAATCCGATAAAAAAACCGAGCAGAGCGCTCTTGCACCATGTTTTTCGATTATACTTGATGAGGGCAATTTCCAGACTTTCCTGCGCCATATTTCCTCCCTGTACCGACAAATTTATTTCCGTCGGACTTTTTCATTATACCATGCTTTGATTTTCCATGTCAACCATTACTTTCTATTCCGAGAAGAAAAGACAAAAAAATTATAATGGAAAAAGATGAAAAAATTTTTTCGGAAAAATTATCCGAATTTCGCCAAAAAAATGCAAAAAATGCTCGGCAGAGGCATATATAATAGAAGAGAAATTTGCTTTTCGGGAGCGACGTTATGAATTTCATCAAAAAAATGTGTATTTTAAGACAGGTCAGGCAAGGATTTTCGGGCGACGGAAAGACTCTTTCGGGGCTCATCAAAATAGAACAGTACGGAAAAAATCTCTCCGTCGAAGTCTCCGTCATCAATTTCGCACCCCTCTCTTCGGGAGAGTATTACTGCCTCTTATCCGATCGCAAAGGCAGAACGGAAATGCTCCCCTTGCGCGGAAAAAGCCTATTTAATATCGTCTCCGAACTCAACGCGGAAGAAGGCTTTTGCGGCGTCATCTGCTTCGTCAAAAACGGCATTATCCCCATCGCTTACGGCGTGAACGGGGATAACATCTACGATTGGCGCACGCTGGTCAAAAATTCCGCACCCAAAGGAGGCAAAGAGACGGCTTTCTCCGCAGACAATTTCTTCCGCCCCGAAAGCGAAACGCCCTCCCCCGACGAGGCGGACGAGGATAAGCGCGAACGCCCCCAGCCCCCGCGCCCCGCCGAGGAAACGCCGCAAAGTCCTTATACGCCGAACGAGGAGGACGCTCCTCAACGCACTGCGCCCGAAACGCCCGTACATTCGGCGGAAAAATACGACGATGAAACCGTCGCTACGGAAAATTACTATCGCAAGGAGGAAGAACATGAACGCTTCGAGAATGAAGAATCTCGTACATATGCACACGCTGAAAGCGGAAATCCGCAACAAACAGAGGAAGAGCGGCAGGACTCTGCAAAGAATGGAAATGCTGAGAATATACGCAATCCGTTTGAAACGGACTCCGACGGATACTATCTCGCCGTCAAGGGAGAAATCGACGCTCTCTTTGCAAAATACCCTAAGGACGAGAGCCTGAAAAATATCTTCGCCTATTCGGAATGGGTGCGCATACAGGGCGACGAAGCAAAGCCTCAATATCTCGTGGGCGTCATTTACGACGATTTGAAGGCAAAATATATCTGCTATGCCCTGCCCGCGGAAAATAAGGACTCCCCGCCCGAAGAAATCGCGGAAATCTGCACTTTCGTCCCTTCCTCCGCTTTCACGGACAAAGAAGGCTTCTTCGTCATTTTCCAGAGCTGCTCCACCGGCGAATGTATTCGTCCGGAAAGCCTATAAACGAAAAAACGGCCGCAAGGGCCGTTTTTTTATTCCGGAAGTCCGAGAATATAATCCGCCGATACGTCCAATTCCTGACAAAGTTTCGCAAATGTATCCAACCTCGGCAGTTTCTTCGTCGTGCAATATTGCGTGATCATCTCCGGCGTCACCCCTACGCGCCGCGCAAGCTCCACCGTCGTCAGACCGCTCCTTCTGATTTCTTCCCTTAATCGGGTCTTGATTTCTTCTACCATATTAAAAATTATATAACCAACAGTTAGAAAATACTTGACTTCTAACTGTTAGTTATTATATAATAGAAGAAAGAATATTATGCGGAAAAGACGCATAAAAAACATCGCTCATCCATAAAAAGGTTCTTATTTTTCAAAGAGGCCGCTTTCCTTTCGGGGAGCGGCCTCTTTGGAAGTGCAAAAGAGAAAATATTGACTTCCCTTCCCCTTCGTGTTATAATATACCTGAAAATAAAAATTTAAGGAAAGAAGAGCTATGGATAGTTTAGAAAAATTATGCAACGACATCGATATGCCCGAAGAAGTGAACGAACTTCTTAAAGGCGTCGTCCTTGGCCTGTCAGAAAACGAAGAAAACGAGCTGCTCGCCGCTTTTTGTGACAGATTCGGATATAAAGCCGCGACGGAAAAACTGCCAAAGCTCTTTCCCGACGACGAGCGGGGCCTGAAAAAGTTGAAGCTCCTGCTTTCGGCGGCGCTGAAAACCCGCATGCTTTACGAGAAAAATCATATCGATGATAAAATTTTCGTCGATACGATGAAATGTTTTTCCCGATTCGTGCGAGAACATAAAGCCGCGCTCGGTTCGTATGGTTTCGACCGCGATTTTTGGGTAGGACGGGAGCTCTCTCTATGCCTTTTTCGCTTGGGCGAGCTGGAATATGAATCGGGAGAATGGGAAGGCAAAAAATTGCTCTCCATCCATATTCCTTCAGATGCGGATCTTTCGCCGGAAAAAATAACAACTTCCCTCTCTTTTGCGAAAGAATTTTTCGATTCGCATTACCCCGAATATGCGGGCGCGAAATTTGCCTGTTATTCTTGGCTGCTCTCCCCCGCGCTCGAAAAATTGCTATCCGAAAATTCTAAAATCATACAATTTCGGCGGCGCTTTGAAATTCTCGAAGTAAACGAAAATGCCGACAGCTATAAATTATGGGTATATAAAACGACGGCTTTACCGCCCGAAAAATTTCCCGAAAACACCTCTTTACAGAGAAACATGAAAAGATATATCCTCAACGGCGGAAAAATAGGAGAGGCCTTAGGCATTATCCGATAACAGCAAAAAATACCGCTGCCTGATTTATCCGATACGTGGAAAGCGGAAACAAACAAAAACTGTTGAAAATAAAAATGAGACTATACATTCCTCATAAAAAACGGGCCTTTTAGGCCCGTTTTTTTATTCAGTCACCTCTAACGGCATCAAAGGTAAAGCAGTTTCCATAGCAATTTGAAAACATGTCTATTCGGGATTATCTATAAGAGTAGGATACCCCAAGGAAGCGACGGAAGAAAAATCCCAAACCGAGGAAGTAAAGCCGCCCGCCTGCATGACGGAAGAAAGAGACGCCGCGGTGACATCGCCGCCGTCGCGGCCGTCGACGTTTACGACGGGGGCTCTCGCTGTGCCGTTTTCCGTTAAGGACATGGTCTGCAAGGCATAATTGTCGGAATAATTTCCGCCGTCGGGATTGGCCACGCGCCCCGCGGGAGAAGCGGACGCCGCGACGGAAGTTTGCAGCGCGAAGCAGTTTTCCGTCGGTTTAGCGGCGTTCCTCTGTTCGCCGAGAATCCCTGCGACGTAAGAGGTACCCGCGATCGTTCCGTAGGCGAACAGGCGTTGAAGCGTCTCTTCGGAACTTCCTGCACTCCCGCCGACATATTCGGCCGCGTTCGTAATATTCCCCGAATAGTAGCAATCGACGGCCAACGTCAGGGTGTTGTATTCATTATTTTCCCGAATCCCCGTCAATCCGCCGACATAGGAAGAACCTGCGGCCGCGATTTCCGTTTTGGAATAACAGCGATCGAACAGGATATCCTTGGCTTCCCCCGCAAGTCCGCCGATAAACTGACCGACACCGAGAGCATTTATCGAGCCCTTTGCTGAACACAGCTCGACGACGTTATCTTTCACCGCAAACGGAGCGGGATAGGCTGAGGTCCCGATATTCAAACCGTGCGCCGTTCCGATGAGTCCGCCGACGCGGGTATATCCGGAAACCGCGCCTTCATAGTGGCAGTTAACGAGATAGACGCCCGATCCTTCCCCGAAAAGTCCTCCGACGGAAAATTCTTCCCTCGTTCCCACAACGTTACAAGCGGCCGTACAATCCTTTACGGCGACGTAATTTCCAAAGCCGACGAGTCCGCCCGCATACCTGCCCACGGACGAACCGTCCACCTCCGCTTCGCTGCGGCAGCCGTCGATAAATGCGTAAGAACTGATGGACGTATGAAAGAGATCGCCCACCAAACCGCCCGCTTGATTGGGACTGTCGATTTTAGCCGTGGCGGAAACTCGAGAAGAAAAAATTCGCAGATAGGAATCTCCCGAACGGGACACGGCACCGATCAGACCGCCGGCATAGCTGTTGTTTGCCGTCACCTCCGTTTCCGTCACGGAAACGTCGTGTATTTCTATATAGGCTCCCTCAAAAATCCTCAGATGTCCGAGCGCACCGCCGACGCCCGAATAGGCACTCAATGTCGATGAGGAAATCTCCGCTCCGCCGAAATCGAGTTTTGCATAGCTGTAAATGTCGCCCGCTATGCCTCCGATATAGGAAAAACCGGACGCGGACGATGTGAGTTCAATTCCCGAAGCCGCAATATCCGAAATTTCCGTCTGGGCATATTGGAAAAGTCTGCCGATTACGCCGCCCGCGTTCATATTTTCAATGTTTGCCGTCACCTCGGAGGCGGAAACGCTCCGCATCGTCATCGTTTTTTCCGTGTCGAGAAGGTAAATCAATCCGGCCAATCCCCCGAAAACCAATCCGGGAACACCGCCGTAACCGAGATGGCGGATGTTGCTCACCGTCGCATCGACAAAGGACAGGGGCGCGGCGGCATTGGACACATAGCCGTATTCTCCGCCGGAATAGTCTGTCGCTCCGTTTTTATCGTCAAAGGAGATATCCGACGCTTGAACATTTTCCAAAGTTCCGCCGTTGAGTTCTCCCGAGATTCCGCCGGCAAAGACGTTCTGCGCTCCGCTGCCTCCGAAATCAAAATTAAAGACCGCATCCGAAACCGTTACATTGGAAAGCGAAGGAATATAGAGCGCTCCCGCCAAGCCGCCCACACTCACGGGTCCGGAGATTGCGGGCGAGGAACGAACCGCGCGCAAAGTCAGATTTTTGATACTCGCCCTTTCCGCATATCCGAAAAGTCCGCTGTATTTCGCCGTCTGTACGGAAGAATCGAGAGCCTGTGTCATGTTGGAAATCGTATGTCCGCCCCCGTCAAAGGTGCCCGTAAAGCGATAAATCGTGTCGCGTTCCACCGTTCCTATGGGACGCCAGCCCTGATTATGATATGCCGCGGCATATTCGGAGAGATCGATATCGGAACCGAGAAGATATTCGGCCGCGAGCGTTCCTTGAAGGCCTCGCGACGGATCGGCGGAATTCATCTCCGCCATGCCTTGGATATTATCGAGCTGACGAGCAGGCTCGTTCGTTCCTGTGCGGTTGATGGGATGTCCCGCGATCTGGTCGGGATAGTCCGAAAGCTCGGAGGCGGAATAACTGCGGATAATAAAGGGATTTCCCGTCGTGCCTTCGCCCGATTCAAAGGGCATTCCCACTGCGGAATCGGTATAGGACGCGACGTTTGTTCTCGTACCTATCCCGTCCACGACTCCCACGGCATACAAGACATAGGGATACCCGTCCACAACTCCCGTTTCCAAAGCGAGCGGCGAATCCACTTCCCGACCGCGAAGGCTCTTTTTGATTTCCGTCCCGCCTGCGGGTACGGAGAAATGGCCGCGGGCGGCTGTTCCGTTCGTCAAAGAAGGCTCATCGGAATACCCGATGATTTGGTCGGCCGTCGGCGGAGGAGAAGAAGGAGCGAGCAGGACGTAATAGACGGTTATCCTTCGGGAATTATGCCCAATCCGAAAGGCGGCGTCTATCGTACGGTAAACCGAACCCATTTTTAGATCTGTAATAACCAAGGTTGCCGCGTCTTCCCCTATTGTAAAGTACGACGACGAGGCGGACGAAACAGAGCCGCACCAATTCTTGGCACTCACCGTTATAGAATGGTTTCCTACCAAAAGTTCATAGGGAACTGTATAGCGCCAAAAGCCGGAAATATCGACTGAGGTTATTCCGCACCTTCCGTCTATACAAACCGTAATTCGGTCGCCCGCCTCTCCCCTGCCCACGGCAGTTAAACGATTAAAGGAAAGTGTCGAATCCGATGAGGGAAAAATCACTGTCGGACGGGCGGGGACGGGACAACGACCACCGTTTTCCCCATCGGAATTTCCGCCGTTCTCCTTCCCGCCGCAGACACAGGGACGGGAAGGGCAGGGCTTCGGACAAGGGGGACAAGGACGGGCGCAGGGATAAAAGCAACGCGGAGTTGTAAAATTCAGAGGTTCGGAATCGGAAAAATCCGAACCGAACATGCAGGGTTCAAAGCAGGAAAAAAAACAAGGCGGAAATCCGCGAAACAGACGATAAGACATAATCGGTATACCTCTTTTGTGTTGTATTCATTATTATGCATCTGCTCAAAAATCCGTGCAGCGAAGGATAAAACGCCAGCCCTCCAAAAGTCAAATAGACTTTTGGAGGGCTGTTTGAATTTTTTGTCTTTTCTTTCGGATCAACTGCATTTAAGTTTTGCGCGGAAAAATTTATAACCGAGCAAAGTTGCTTTCCCCTGCATTCGGAAGGGCATCCAATCCACGATAGCGGGATATGTATTATACTTGAGATAACGATATAATTTTCTATCCTTTGTCTTAATGAAACGCCATAATGCTTTCAAAGCGGCCTTTCGCTTGGCAGGCTCGTTTTTTCCTCCCGTCGTGAACATGATCGTCAAAGTCATCGCTACGGCGAGGTCGTGCAGCATGTACCGCTTGAGTCCTTTCGGGAAACACCTGATCCCTTCATACCGATATGCACAAATCATTTCCTTCATCACGCGGATCTGCTGTTCATAACGCCTGACAATATTTTCTTCGCTCACCGACTGATCGGCTCTGCCGATAAAATATCGATATAAATCAATGTCCAGATAACAAAGTTTTTCCATATAAGGCAAGGGCTTATAGGCAAAAATATTGTCCACATAAAAAGTATGCTCGGGCAATACAGTATTGCTTGCCCGCAACTTATCCGTCCGATATACGAGCGAATGCATCAAAAGTACAGACGACGTGCGAAATCTCTTTACCTGCTCCCATCCGAAAATTTCCTTCTTCGGAAAATTTCCTTTGAAACTCCTGACAAATCTCGTTCCGTTATAGACTTTTTCATATACAAAATTCGTTAAATATAAATCGGGAAGGCGCTTTTCCCTCAGATGCTTTCTTATCGTTTCCAATAGTACCCTCAATGCATCCCCGTCGAGCCAATCGTCCGAATCTACTACTTTATAATATAAACCCGAAGCAGCTTCCAGTCCCTTATTGACGCCCGAACCGTGTCCGCCGTTCTCTTTATGTACTGCTCTGACAATAGAAGGGTACTGTTCCGCATATTTGTCCGCAATTCCTGCCGTACCGTCCGACGAACCGTCGTTCACGATAATGATTTCCACATCTTCGCCACCTGTCAAAAGGCTATCTATACATTGACACATGTAATTTTCGGAATTATAACAGGGGACCGCAAACGTGATCAGTTTCATTTTATTTTCCTCCGTTTTCCGCTAATCAATTTAATCTATAATACTCCTAAGGGTCTGTATTATACCATAAAAACACAAGAGGAAACAATATTTTTGACGTATTCTGCTGTTTTTTTTGCCTAATTTGTCGTTTTAAGAAAACTTTGCACCTTTTTATTTTGTATTTAATTTATAAATTCACTCTTTCGCAATCCTCCGTTTACATTTTTTCCCCTACTATCTCCTTCCCCTATTTCCCCTCTTTTAACCACGAATACACGACTTTTGAAATCTATTCAAGCATTTATTCCCGTTTATTTTTTACAAGGACAAATATTACTCAAAATATTAAAAATTTTTTCCAGAAAATACAAAGTTTCGTAATATTACGGCGCTTCGTCATAGTAGAATAAGAAATACAAATTTATTATGGAGGAGCTTTTTTTATGATGCAATTTAGCAAAGCCGTAGCCTTACGAATCCGTGAGCTTATGAAGGAGCGCCAGTTTACCCAATATGCTTTGGCAAAGAGAAGCGGGATTTCGACATCTACGCTCAACACTGTTTTATCCGGTAAACTACCCGGAAGAATAGATACTACGATGTTAAACATCTGCCGCGGACTCGACATCGAACTAGCCGATTTTTATAATACGGAAAGTTTGAAGCGCAAAAATATTGCAGACGATTAATAGGAAAAGCCGGATTATGTAATCCGGCTTTTTCTGTTCGGAAAGAATTTCTCTTTACCTCGTCCTTTATTTTTTATAGTACGCATTCATTTTTTTCAAAAATTTCCATATTTGGGAAATTTTCAAAAAACGCCTTATGATACAATAATATTGCTATGAAAACAATTCAAATAAAAACCTTAGAATTGTTGCTTATCAAGGCTTTGAACAGCAAAAATTTTTCAAAAGACAAGATTTATTCCTCCTTCCGCTATATGTTAAATCATTTCTCAGATGATGACTATCTTTACTCTTTTAATCATCACAGAATCATCTCCGTCATTTACCTCGAAAATTTCTATGCGCATAAAACGGTAAAGGCATTGACGCAATATTTACATATGGATAACAAAACTTTGCTTTCTTATAGAAAAGCTTAATTGACCAAATAACTCCTATGAACGGATTTTATGGAGCTTCCACGCAGTTTTTCTTCCAGTTCGGCCATGTTGGAACGGATTTCTACACACCTGTTTCCGATAAGATGCACGTATTGGACGCGTTTACAGCTCTCGATATACACAATATCGCTATATTTGAAAATCAAGACTTCTTTTTCCGCGGCATGCACCTCTAATGTCTGACCGTCGTCGAAATAGTCTTCTATGAACCAATTCAAAACCGTATCGATATCCTCGTCAAGTTTATTCTTGCGGATAAAAGCAAAGGGACTGACCTGAAAAGTCGAAAATACGTTCTCCTCCTGTCCCGACACGAAAATGAGGTTCGGACAATTTTTCGACGAACGCAAGCGTTTCGCAAGCTGTATCCCGTTCATCCTCGGCATGTTCATATCGATGAGAATCGCTGCATAATTATGACCGTCGATATACTCCAATAGCTTCTCGCCCGAAGCATAACCGTCCACAATGGCCAAAATATCATGCTTCTTGCAGACCTTTACAACCAAGTCACCCAATATTTCCAAGCTGATTTCATCGTCGTCACATATCGCAAACCTGATGGATTTCATCGCTGCCCCCTAAAACTGAAAATATGTAAATTCACTCAAACTATTGTCCGACAAAAGCGCTATCCAACACAGCGCAACACTTACCGCTATAAACAAAAACGTCAATGCACGGCGCGAGGCTTCCGTTTCGCTCAGTTCTCGATAAACGCCCGCTTCCTCCCAATCCGGATACAAACTGTTTAATCGGCTCATCGCAAACAGTGAAACGACAACAAACATAAATTGCAGACCGTTCATTCCTAACGACTCGAAAGAAGCTTCAAAATAACCGCTTCCGAAGCTGAATGCCGTGAAAATTTTTCCGAATGCTTCGCAAAACTCCCCGACAGACTGTGACCTGAACATCAACAGTGAAGGGATCATGAATATATAGACGACGCACATCCTGAAAAATCGCACCGTTTTCCCATCAAAATCTACCTTCCGTTTCCGAAACGCCGCAGAAATCCGCGGTATTATGACGCTTTCAATACTCACCATGACTCCTGCGTAGAGCCCCCAAAAGATATAAGTCCAATTCGCTCCGTGCCAGAGCCCGCACAAAAAAAAGACCACGAGAGTATTTACCACCTTTCTCCCCTTACCCTTCCGATTGCCCCCTAACGGAATATACACATATTGCGTAAACCATTGATTGAGTGTAATGTGCCAGCGACGAAAAAATTCTGTATAGCTCGCCGAAAGCAACGGTTTATGGAAATTGCGGGAAAGGCTCATTCCCATCAGGCGCGCCGAGCCCATCGCAATTTCCGAATAGCCCGCAAAATCGCAGTAAATCTGGACGAAAAACAGCAGTGCCGCCAAGGTCACAGACAATGCGTTCGCCTGCGATAAATCGGCAAAGACATGGTTCACGAACACCCCGCACATATCCGCGATCACGCATTTTCGAAAAAAGCCGATCAGAAGAAATTCCATTCCCTCCGTAAAGTATTCCTTTCGGAATTTCCGCTCCTCTTTTAATTGCGGCAAAAGTTTGCCGGGGCGCTCGATGGGACCCGCCACGAGCTGGGGAAAAAACGAAACGAACAAGGCAAAATAGCCGAAATGTTTCTCCGCCTCGAAATCCCCGCGATAGACGTCGATGACATACGACAGCGTCTGAAACGTATAAAACGAAATTCCGACGGGCAGGAGAATATTCAGGGAAATATCGTCTATCTCTCCGCCGAACAGCCGTATCACGCCCGTCAGGTTCTCCAACAGGAAATTGATGTATTTGAAAAAAATCAGTACCCCCAAACAAAAGACGACCGCTATCGCAAGTCCCAGCTTCCTGACTTTCTTTTTCTTCGTTCGAGAAATCATGAGCGAACAAAGATACGCTACCAGACACGTCCCGAACATGAGAAAGCCCATCCAGAAATTCCAGCTCATATAGAAAAAGTACGACGCGACGAGAAGCAGTATCCAGCGAAAGCGATGCGGAATCACCCAATACAGAAAGACCGTTATCGGTAAAAATATCAAAAAGGACAAAGAATTGAAGTTCATTTGTTTTTACCGCCGAATGACTGAGGATCGAAAACAGTCATCAAAAAATAGATAAGCGCAAAAATACAGATTTCCAGATATTCCGCTCCGCTTAAAAAAGAATAAATTTCTCCGAATACGAAAACTGCTACTGAACAAAACAAAAAAAAGTACCGCCCTTTATCCGTCCGCTCCGCAAAGGCATGAAGAAAAAAAGAAATCAAAAAAATCAACAGCAGTATCGGCGAAGAAAATATAACCGCATTCTCCATGTTTCCCCTCCCGCAAATATATTCTATCACCCTCTGTCCACAGATTCAAGATTTCTGCGTCAAACGGTATTTCTGGAAGGACAAAAGGCGCCAAAGCGCCCGAACGGGGAGTTTTCGGGGAAAAGCGGCAAAAACAGGGCGGCAATGCGGAAAAACGCGGCGCAGTTCGGACAATGCGAAAAAACAGGAGGGGGCGCGGTTTATCGCGCCCCCTTTGTTCAGGATAAGGAGTCCGTCAATTTTCTTTCTTCTTGCGAAGCAGCATGACGACGCCCATGCCGAGTGCCAGAGTTCCCGCTAAGGCAAGCGCTCCGCCGTTCAGAGCCGAGCCGCAGCCGCTCTCCGTGCCTGCCGCCGCAGTAGGAGCCACCCACTTCGCGTACAGGGTGATGTCCCCGTCTACCGCGTTGCCTAAATCCGCAACCGCGGTGCACGCTTCGTCATAATACCATCCGCCGAATTCATAACCGTCCTTGGTCGGAGCCGCGGGAATAGTGACTTTTTCGCCCGCCGCTATCGACTGAGAACTTACCGCGCTGCCGCCCTGCGTATCGAACGTCACCGTGTAGGTGAACTCCTGCGGGGCTACCGTTACGGTAAATTCACGACTGAACGAATCCTGCGTAATTGTGGGAGAGAAGTCAGGTCCCGTCGTCTTGGTCGCCGAGACATGTACGGTGAAAGTATAATCTCCCGCCGCCGTCGGCGTACCGTATACCAGCCCTTGGGAGTTGATCTGCATGCCTTCCGGCAATGCGCCCGACGTTACCGTGTATACGACTTCGTCGTAATTTGTCGCATCGACCCCCGAAATCTGAAATTCGGAGTCCGTTCCCACCGTCAGGTCTGCCAGAGACGATTCGTCGATCGTCAACGCTTCCTCTACGTTAATAGTGAAGTCCGCCGTCTTGGTTACCCAAAGGTCGCAATTCATCTGAACGGTAAAGGTATATGCTTTCGCTTCCGCGTTCGTCACTTTCCCCGAAATCGTTCCGTCGGAGGAAAGCGTCAGTCCTTCGGGAAGCGCTCCGTCCACGATCGAATACGACTGAATCGAAACGCCAGAAATATCCTTTGCCGCAACGGAAGCGTTATAGCTTACTCCCTTCTTTACCGTGGCGAGCGTGCTGCCCGCAAACGCGCTCAAATCATAGCCGTTCTTCATGGCATTGGAATTGATCGTGCTGTAAATGACGCGCTGCGCGTTGCTTCTCACCGCATACCACTGGGTATAGCTTACGACCTGCGTCGTGTCGGAAGCGGATTTATTAACGGTTACATATTTATTCGCCGAATCCCACGTTCCGCTGATTTTGCCCGTTCTGTCGGTCAAAGGCAGCGAGTTACCTGCACGAAGGTTATGATCCATAACGTGCCAATTTTCCGCTTCGACGTCTTCCATGAAGAGCGCGTTGCCCGCTCCCCACTCGCCGCGAATGAGTTCCGTAAGGAATGCGTAATTGTTCGCAGAAGCCACGACACCCGTGCGGGTCGTACACGTCATGGAACCGTTACATTTGCCTTCCGTGAAGGCAAGCTCGAAACACTTATAATAAATTTGCCTCAAAGACTGTTCGGTCGCAACTACCGCGTTGTTCGGCTCGGATCTGAGATTTTCCTGCTCGTTCGCGCCGAGGTGTTTGATAAATACCTGTACGCCCTTCTTCTGTACTCCCTTCATGACCGCTGCCGCAATCTTTCCGCCCTGCAAGCCGTCCTGAGAATAATACTCGAAGTTTCTCCCGCCGAAGGGGGTGCGGTGAATGTTCGCGCCGGGTCCCCACCAGCCTTCCGTTCCAAGATAGAGGGATTCATTTCCGATGATCTGCCCCTGCTTCTCCGCCAAATCCGTGTTCCATGTGGAGGCGATGACTACATGGCTGACATAATAAGTTCCGTAATCGCCCGTCTTTGTGCTATTTCCGCCACCCTTCAACTGCCCGGGACCGTCGTTATAGTCCGCATTGGGAAGATTGATGGATTCGAGCGCCACGGCTCCGTTTTGGCCGTTACTTACAAGCGTCACGAGGTCGTTCCAGCTCATCTTGTTCAGGAATTCTTCCCAAGCCTTCGTGTCTTCGTCGTCCGACTCCGTCCATGTCTTGGTTTCAGGGTCGTATGTAGGCGCCGTGTAGTTCTTTCCCGCAAGCGTGCTCACGTCGAGCCCTTCCGCCGTCTCGTCGGCCTGAGTCCAGCTCGTAGGCTTGCTTTCGCGAACCCACTTCTCGGCGCCGATCGCCGTATTTGCTTTTCCGTCCGCCGCGTAATCCTCGTCGGGAGTAAATTCGTTCGTCAAATCCATGTATTCGAGATATTTCTTGTCATAGGTCAAATCAGCCACGCTCGCCGTAGACGGGAGACCGAATTTTCCGCCCGCGCGGGTCACAAAGCCCATGTCGGAGGCGTCTTTCCCGAGGAGCGAATCATAGATATCGCCCTGAGAGAACATCGCGTAGACCTTCGTTCCGTCCTTCGCGCCCTCTCCGTCCGCGGTCATCAGCTTTCCGTCCATGGTGTATTCGTAACAGATATCGTCGTCTATGCTCCATTCGTATTTGAGCTGCTTGCCTTCCGCGTCCGTCTTGACGGTGTGGGAATCCGTGCGGAGCGTAAGATTATACATTTCTTCCGCGCCGTCGATTTCATACACCGACTTGCCGTTCTTATTCGCGTCCTCGGAGTCGAATTGCGCGAGCACGCTGTATTCAAAGGTAATGGTAAGCGTCTGGGATTCCCCGGGTTCGAGAAAGTCGGTCTTGTCGAATGCGACGAGGTCTACTTCCGATTTCTCGATTTCCCCCTCGATGTAAGGGGAATGCGCGTATACCTGAACAACATCCTTGCCCGCGACGTCACCCGTGTTCGTTACCGTCACGGTCACGGTTATGTCGCCGTTCGCATCTTCGGGAATATCGACCGTATAATCGCTCCAAGCAAAGCTCGTATAGCTCATGCCGTAACCGAAGGGATAAATGACGCCCGTATCCCTGTTATAGTACGCGTCGCCGTCATACTTTTCGGGGATCGTACCGATTTTCGCATCGTACTTGCCTTCGTCAAAATAGCCCTCTGCCGCCGCCGTTTCATAGAAACGATAGCCCATGTAGATGCCCTCTTTATACACCAGCGCGTTATATTGGTCATATTGCGTATTGGAGGGAGCATACAGGCCCTCGGACGTGTACATGGCGCTCGTTCCGCCTTCGAGGTGCGTCAGGTCGCCCGAATTGAACCAAGTGGGATCCTTCTTCAAATCCGCCATGTAGATGTCCACGAGTTTGCCCGAAGGATTTACTTCGCCGCTCAAAATCTTCCCGACGCCGACCGTGCCCGTCGTACCCGTGCCGCCGATCCAAAGTATACTGTCTACCTTTTCGTTGTCTTCCAGCCAGCCGAGTTCCATTACGTTGGAGCTGTTGATCAGCACGACTACCTTTTCAAAGTGCTGCGTCACATAGTCGATCAACGCCTTTTCGTTGTCGCAAAGTTCCAGATAGTGTTTTCCGATCGGGTCTTCCTCGGTCGTATCGTAACCGCTTCTCGCGCGGTCGCTCATCTCGGCGCCCGTACGGCCGATCACCACGATGGCCGCGCCGTTATACATCTTGAAGGAATCCTCATAGGTCTTTAATCCGTCGAGACCGGTCTGGTCCACCTCGTTCGTATTCGACTGCGCATCATAAAATGCCTTGACGGCTTTATTCGTCTCAAAGCCTGCCATTTCCAAACCTTCGTGCAGGTCGTAATCGTTCATCTTGTCGGTTATCGTTCCGCCGCCGGAACCGCCGCCGCCCGTGACGATATGGCTGCTGCAAATGCCGAAAAGGGTGACTTTCCTTTCCGACGACGTAAGGGGCAAAGCGTCGTTATTGTTTTTCAACAATACGCTGCCTTCGCTTTGAAGCTCGACGTTGAGGTCTTCGCCCGCCCGAAGCGTTTCTTCGTAGGACGTATAATCCGCCGAAATCTTTTTGACGCCCGACTCCGATTCGGCAAACGCCGAAACATAATCGGTCATCACAGACGTTCCCGCCACGCAGGCGGCCAGGGACAGCGCCGCCGCCAAAACGGGGACTGCCCTGAACTTCTTGCTTTGTGTTTTTGACATACTTTTCCTCCCGGATTTATTTTATTCTTTCAACATGACGTCGATTGAATCTGATTGATTTTCCGCGGAAATTCTTTCCGCCGCTCCCGCAAAAGGGCGAATTCCCCTTTTGCGGAAGCGTGTGTACCGACCATGGGCGCGTTACCCTTGTTCGGAAGAGTCCGCACCCTCCGCGGGCGTATCGTCGGGCGAGTCCGCCTTGCGTTTCTTGGCGGCGCGCACGAACACGAAGATACCCGTGCCGACTGCGATTCCGCCCAAAATGCTTTCCACCGTTATGGCGATGACCTGCCATATCGGCATTTTATAGCCGATAATGTTTCCGTTCATCGCGTTGGAGTTCACGACCGTATACAGAATGTTCTTCGCCGCCTTCCGAAGCACCGTGACGTCGGCGGCGCTGCTCGCGTTCTCCGCGCCGTTCCAGAACCGCGTGCTGGACAAATTGAGATCTCCGCCCGCATACGCCATTTGCTTACAGTTCATGTAATAATTCGTATTGAAATCGGAGATGACGAAGCCGTTGAAGCCCCATTCGTCCCTTAAAACCGTCGTCAGAAGGCGATAGTCGCCGCCCGCCCAAACCGTTCCGATTCTCGTGAACGAGCTCATGACCGCGCTCGCTTTGCCGTCGCTTTCCTTTATGGCGATTTCAAACGCTTTCAGATACAATTCCCGCAGGGACTGTTCGTCCAGCCAATTCACGAGCCCCGAGACGGAACGCTTGGTCTCCTGCTCGTTTACGGCAAAGTGCTTTATCGTCATATATACGCCCTTATCCGCCGCGCCTTCGATTTCCTTCGCCGCGCAAATGCCCGTCAGGTAGCTGTCCTCCGAGAAATATTCTCCGTTTCTGCCGCCGAAGGGGCTTCTGTGAATGTTCGCCCCGGGAGCGTACAGTCCCGAATAGGGATAGCCGCCCGACTCCATATTGCCCCAAATTCCTTCGTCGCCGATGGAGGAGCCCATCTGATAGAGAACTTCTTTATTCCAGCTACTCGAAAGAACCACTTCGCTGCAATACACGCAGGTTTTCGTCACGAGGTCTTTCTGAATGAAGTTTGTAAAGCCCGCGGGACCGTCCGTGTCTATCGTCAGCGGCTTCCCGATTCCGAGCACCGCCACGCTGTGGAAACACCCGTCGTTGAATAAATTTCCGAGGTCGGAGACCGTGAGCTGATTCAAGAGCTGCTCCCAGCGAGGGTCGTCGTAGCTTACCCTGCCGACGAATTTCCCGTCCTCGTCATAGAGCAAATCGCGGAGCGTCAACGGCGTTTCGGAAACGACGCCCTGTTCGGGCATGGTATAGGAATCCGATTCGGGATTGTTGCTCTTTGTGGACGTCAGCGACGAGATGAGTTCGTCGGAAGCGGTCTTGTCCGCGTCGGTCGCCTTCTGAGGCCACGTGCCCGCAAAGTCCGAACGGGACAGTCTCTCCGTGACCAATCCCTCCTCCGCGTCGGAGAAAAGATTTTCGATTTTCGTATCCGTGTCGGGATCGTTTTCATAGCGGATTCCGTCCGCGCCGACCGTAAACGGGATTTCCGCGAAATCGTCGTGCGCGTCGAAGGAAACGAACATCGTATAATTCCCGCTATCCAGTTCGTAACCGACAAAGCCGTTTTCGTTCGCGTCCGAATAGTCGTAAGACGCCACGTCGTACGGCGTAAAGGTGAGCGTGATTTCACAGGAATTCGGCTTATCCTTTCCGTCCGCCGCGTCCTCGGGGTGTGCGGCATTTTCCGATGAAGGATAAAGCTCCGGCGTCTTTTCAAAGCCGCACAATACCTTATACGCCTTTTCGATTCCGCCTTTCGTATAGGGCGCGCCGCAATACATCTGCACGACGTCTTTGCCTGGGTATCTGCCCGTATTCGTCACTTTCACCGTGACGGTATAGGAGCCGTCCTCCGATATTTCCTTGCCGTTCAGCGAGGAATCGTCCACGATTTCCCACGAAAACGACGTATAGGACAGGCCGTAGCCGAAGGGATAGACGACCGCGGAATCGTAATCGAAGTCCGCATAATTCCCCTGTTCCGCTTCGTACCACGCCGTTTCGTAATAGCGATAGCCGACGTAGATGCCCTCCTCGTACTGGCTGAACCAATAGGATCTGTCCGAGGAATCCTTCTTATCGTACACATTGGCCGTATAGCCGAAATTATTATAAGACGGGTCTTTCGTGAAATCCGCCGCGTACGTATCCGCGGTATGCCCCGAAGGCGTGACCTCCCCGCTTAAAATTCTGCCGAGAGACATGATTCCCGAAGCGCCCGGCGCACCGATCCAAAGACAGGCGTCGATGTCGCCGTATGTACCGTCTTCCACGAAATTTAGCTCCATCGCGTGCGAACTGTTGATGACCACCACTACTTTTTCAAACACGTTCGTCACCTGTCTCAACAATTCCTGCTCGTTGGGATCGAGTTCGAGATAATGGCGGTCGGGATCGTCCGAAGAGGTTTTCGGAAGGTCGAAGCCCTCCCCGCCCGCACGGGAAAAGACCACGATTGCCGCGTCGGAATATCCCGCATACGACGCCGTTATATTGTTGGAAACATAGGAGCTGTACGGCGTTTCTCCCGTACTCATCATGACTTCTTCTCCGTTGTCCAGATCGTCCGAATTTTCGCCCCTGCCGCTTCCGGATTTCTTATCGTCGTCATAAAAGCTCTTCAAGGTCGGATTGTATTCAAACCCCGCCGCCTCTAAGCTATCATACAACGTCTTTGCATTCGAAAGGTTGCCCGCGCTCGAACCCGTCCCCCCGTAAACGAGGTTTACAGAGCTCTTTCCGAACACGCTCACCTTGCTGCCCTCCGCGAGGGGAAGGGCATTGTTCGCGTTCTTCAGCAGCACCGATCCCTCCTCGCAAAACCATTCGTTATTGCTGTTCGCGAGTTCATAGGCTTCCTGCTTGCTCTGCGCCTCGGGAACGTACGGAGAGTCCACGTCGTCGCCGTAAACGGGACGCTCCGAACCGAGCGCCATGACGATCGGTTTATAAAATACTCCGAATGCCAGCACGTCCACCACGATTACCAGCACCAAAAAGGTCACCGCCGAGATGAACCATGCCTTTATACTCTTGAATGAGAACCATTTTTTCATATCGGTTTCCTTACCCAGAAATTCTTATTCGTCATAGTTTCCCGCAACGGGATACCCCTCGCCCCAGGAAAGTTCTCCTTCCGCCGTCGCAACCTTGATACAATCCACGCAGGGGCCAAAGGCTTTCGTCGTGCCGCCCATGGACGTCGTATTATTGACGATGAGCTTTATGACGTTATCTCCCTCTTTCAAACTTACCTTGGAAGAAATGAGATAATCTTCAAAAGGAAGGTAGGCAGAATAGCTGTCCACGCCCTGCGCTGCATTTTCAAACGTAATGTCGCTGTAATTATACAGCGTACCGTTTACGGAAACCTGATAGGTGTCCCCGTTGATGGTAAACCCGCCGTATGCGGCCGAAAGACGAAGATACAACGTCGCGTCGCTCGTCGCCTCCGTTGCATTGATGTGAAATTCCAGCGTCGTCTGATATTCTCCGCCGTCCTTAGCATACTGCCCCATTACATAGTAACCGTTGCTGGCGCCGTTGCCGCGGCGATCATAAATGATAAAATCTGTTCCCGTGACCGATCCCGAATAGACCGGACTGCTCAATCCCTTAAAATTTATGTCCTCCGCCTCGAAAGTCGAAAGAGTCGCCCAGCGCGCATACAGCTCTACGTTCGCCGTGATTTTATAACCGAATACGTATTTTTCCGTAAATTCTTCGTCCGTATACCAGCCGTAAAACACATAGCCCTCGCGCTCGGGTGCGGCGGGCTCGCTCACGCGCTTGTTCTCTTCCAGCTCGCGCTCGAACGCTTCCTCGCCGTTATTGTAATTATAGGTGACCGTATAGTACGTCTTGCTCAAATCTTTCCAATCCGCGTATACCGTGACGTCTTCCGTGACCGCGCCGAAGTCGTAAAGATTTACCAAGTCCTCGTCCGCATACCAGCCCAAAAGCTCGAAACCGCTGCGCTCGACTTCGGGGGCCGTGGCCTTTTCGCCTGCTTTCACCGACTGCGTTATGCTTTCTCCGCCATCGTAGTTGACGTCGAACGTGACGGTATAACTGACACCCCCGTCAGAGTCCGAATCGTCGGACGTTTCTCCGCAGCCCGCAAGACAGACAATTCCGATCGACAGCGTTACGGTCAATGCCGTCAATACCTCAAAAAATTTCTTACGCATCTTTTAACTCCTTTATTTATTGGTTTGATTTCGGCCCCGATTCGGCCGATACTATGCAGATTATAAAACAAAACCGCTCTCAATACAACATTTCAGTAACGGACAGTCTTTTTTTAGGACAAACGGATTTCCGCCTGCACGAAATGTCTTTCAACCGCGACAAACGGCAGTACAATAAAAGGGAGCAGATTTTTCTGCTCCCTTTTGTTCCGCCTCTCCGTTTTCTCGAAAATATCGCTCTATGTCGCCGAGCAGCCGTTCCGTCCTGACCGCAACGCCGCGGTCGTTCAGATGATAGTTCGTATCGTAAAAATATTCGCCTGTAAAGAGATAATCCTCCGCGCGGGAAATCACCGGTATATCGGGACTAATCCCCGCACGGATTTTTTTCTCAAAGCTATCCCATACGCGAACGCTCTTTTCCTCCGCGCTCAACCCGCGGAGATTGACGGGGGAAAACGAAAACAGTACTTTTCCGCCGCTCGCTTCGATTTTTCCGTAATATTCTTTCAGATTGGCGCAGGAGACGTCCGTCACGTACTCCGTACAATACGTATATCCTTCCGTATAACTCACATCTTTCCCACCCGGACGGGATCTTGCAATATCTCCGAATTCGTTATAGGCGTCGATATAATCTTCGTAGCTCCCCTCCTCCATTTCCATTCGGCCCTTATTGTACGTACAAAACGCCGTCAGAAGTCCGCCGATCGAGTCCGCGTCCGCGTACGAAATCAGATCGTAATTTCCCTCCGTCATCACGAACATCCTATGCTCCGCGCGCAAAACGTACATCAGCTGGTAAAAGCCCGCCACCTCCGGCGCGTGAACGACGATGTCGCCTTCCCCGATAAACCGAGAAATACAATCGAATTGAAACGCCGCGTTCGTGCCTCCGATGACTCCCATATTCAGTACGGTGTATTCGCCATCGAAAAATTCGTATACCGTTCGAGAATCGAGACCGTAAGAAAAACTGCACCCCGAAAAAAATATCATCTTCTTTTCGTCCGCCGACAAAATGAGGCGGTCCATCATGTCCGCAAACCACGCGATTTCGTTTCCCGTCTGATACCGCGGCTTTTCGACCGCATTGATATATACCCTCGAAAACGTATTGTCGCGGAACGTCTCGTCGGAAATTTCCGTCACTCCGTCCGAAAAATACAGATTCTCAAAACGACAATTCCGAAAACTGTCGGCCGCCGCCCGTTCCAGCGTATACGGAAGCACGACCATAGAAGCAGAGATCCCGTCCGCAAAACCCGAAGAAAGCCCGACGACTTCCTTTCCGTCTATCTCCCAAGGAATGACAAAACTATCCCGATTTTTTTCTCCCGAATATCCCGTCAGCGAGATTCCGCCCTCCGTAGCTTCCCAAAAATATTCTCCTTCCGACCATTCCGCCCACTCCGCATACAGAACCAATGTCGAAGCTCCCAGCGTTACGCGGCTCCCGAGACCGATATGTTCCCCGCTTCCGTCCGCCCGCGTATTCCAGCCGATTTGGGAATATCCCTCCCGATAAATTCGGTCCGTCCCAAGCTCCGTATTCGCGCGGAGGTGATGTTCCAGCGTATAGTTCTCTATATAATAGTCCTCCTCCGAGCCGTCCAGAAATTTCCCGCCGTTCAGATCGTAACGAATTCTCCCTGCCAGCCCTGCCGTTTCAATGTGCACGAACGCGGGATAGCGGATATTCCTCAAAGTCAAAACCGTGATGTCTCCTTCCGTCGTATAAGAATAATCCCTATAATCGCAGGATTGAAAGGAAAATCCCTCTAAAATGCGAAGCTCGACCCGTAAGTCTTCCCCGCGCTTTACCGTGAAAAAATTTTGCTCGGTCTCGTATTCTGCCCCCGATTCAATTGTGACCGATACGGCTGCGTTTATACCGCTCGCACCGTTACAGCCGCATAAAAATATCAAGGGCAAAAGAATTGCCGCCGCGAGCGAAATAAGGCGCTTAATCATATTTTTTCAGTCTCCCGTCATTATAGTAACTCCAAAAATAGTTCCCCGCATATTTTCCATAGGCAGACGACGGGACATAAATTTTACACCCGTCCGTCCCCTCCAATAATCCGTATCCGACGCTTATCCTCGTGGGGTCTTCGTTCTTGATAATCAATTTTTCGAGCGCGGTGCACCCGAAAAACGAACGGTCGGGAACAGAGGTAATATTCTCTTGCAGCGTCACGCTGACTAAATTTTTATTCCCCGAAAAAACCTCCGCCGTAAAAGACGATACCCTTATTCCGTTCACCGAATACGGAACAATTACCTCTTTCAGTTTTTTTCCCGCGTCCGTCATTCCCGTTATCCGATAACATCCGTCCTCGTCGGTTTCATACAAAAACGCGGACGCATAGTCGTTATTCCCCTCTCCCGAATTTTCTTCCTCGGGAGCTTCGGGCTTTTCGGGCAGCGGAATTTCCGTCGGAGCGGAAATTTTCAGAAGGTTTTTGATATCTTCCAAAAGCTGCACGCTCCTGACCGTCATTCCCGATGCGTTCAGATGAAAATTGGAGTCGTAAAACCATTCGGCGTCCATGATATAGTCATTCGGGTCGCTGATGATTTCAAAACTTAATTCCTCCGCCAAAAAGTCGTAAAACTCCTCCACACTTTCTTCGGAAGAATCGGAAATCCCCAGCCTGTTCATCGGCGAAAAGGAAAAATACATCGTTGCTCCCCTGCGCGAAACCGACTCGGAATAGTCGTTTACATATTCCAAAAAATCCGCGGTGAACAGACTCGCGTCGAGCCGAATCGGATTATTCGCGTCGTACAGTCCTTTCATGACGTTATATTCCCTGCCCTCTGCCCGCATTACGCAATCTTCGTCGAACGACGCTTTTGCGTAAACGCCGCTCGGCGCGGCGCCCTCTCCGCTCACAAAATAAGAATACTTCTCCTGCACGTAACCCGGAAAACAACTTATCATCGACTCGATGTCCTCCGACTTTATCCCCTTTAACAACGATATGTCGCCGTCCACGCACCGCCACATCTCCTGTCCCGAAAAATACATGCTCAAAGACTGAGGATAAAGCTCGGGAGATAAAATCACGAGGTCGCCCGCTTCTATTTCATTAAGGGCGAGATCCAGCATCGCTTTTGTCCCGATTGCTCCGTACAGCCCGAAATTACAGACCGTATAGTCCGTTCCGTAACGGGAAAGCTCCTCCTCTATCAAAGCCGAATCGACACCGAAGGCAATATTGGACGTACCGATTACGACAATCTTTTTCCCCGCCGTCTCTTTGAGCCTAGAATACATGGCTCCGAGCTCGGCATAATATGTATCCGAAAATTGGGCGGGCAAAATAAAGCCCGTCAACAAAAAAAACAACGGGACGCAAAGAAAACATAACACAATTGCTCCCGCGGTAAAAATTTTTCGCTTCATACCGCCTCCGCGCGCCAAAATTTAGGCATACTTTCCCCGTTCTTTCTCCTTCTATTGTAAAAGAAGAAAAATAAACGTCAAGAACTTCTTCCCGAACGGGCGTTAATCGCGGACGAACGGCACAAAAAAAGAGGCACGATTCTGCTTCATGCCTCTTTCCCTTTCCGATTGAGAAATTTCAAAAACGATTTCTTTACTTCCTGCGCCTTTCGGCGGCTGATCAAAAGCCGATCGCCCGTCGTCGTCAATACTTCTTCCTTGTCTATCCTTCGGATATAACGCATATTTACCAAATAGCTCTTATGGACGCGAATGATGTCGTAATTCTTAAAATTTTCCTCCAATTCGTCCATGGTCATGCTTAAACCCACGGGTTCTCTTTCCTCCGCTATATGGATATATTGATTGTTCTTGAAACTCTCTATATAGACGATATCGTTCAGACGTATGT
>CAKXBD010000014.1 GCA_934871445.1 uncultured bacterium
CCCATTCCCCGGTCAACGGATTTTTGACTTCGATATAAATTCTTGGTTTCCCGTCCTTTGTATTTACACATCCGCCAAAAACAAATATCAGGGACAGGACGCCCGTCAAAATAATGCCGTATACTGCTTTCCGAAAAGTTTTCCACATATTCTTCACCTCCCCTCAGCAGATAATTTACGATACTTATATCTTATACTACCGTTATATATAAATATATACTTCTAAAATTCCATAAATCCGATGTGGCATCAGCAGAGCAACAAAAAACATATTTTCCTCTGTCTTTCAGTCGGCGTAATGTGCTTTGCTTACCCTCCAAATCAGTATAAAGAAAATCTGCTTGGAATATATTTGCGCCTCCGCTCGCAGGAGCAAACCACTCATCACCCCAACGCGGATGGTCGGCCAACTGATATTCTTTGACATAGAACCGATGTTCCTGTCCGTCATAGTTTTTGGTCGTGTACATTTCCTGAACATCGGGGGTGAATATCCATTCGTCGCCGTCGTCCGAAGCGATTTTAATCGTGACGTCGTATTTCTTATCTTCGTCCTCTGCTTTACAGCCCGAAAACAGACTCACCGAGCCGAAAAGCCCCACCAAAACGCCGAGGATTGTGCCGATTATCCGCTTTGCCGTTTTCATAATGCCCTATCCTCCTTATTCGCGGAACTGATAGCGATACAATTCCGCATACAGTCCCCCGCTTTCGACGAGCTGTTCATGCGTGCCGCGCTCGGTAATGACGCCGTCCGTCACGACGAGGATTTCGTCCGCGTTTTTGACGGTAGATAACCTGTGCGCCACGACGAGCGTCGTGCGCCCCTTGCTGAGCTCGGAAAGGGAGCTTTGAATCTGCATTTCGGTCATATTGTCGAGCGCGCTAGTCGCCTCGTCGAGAATGAGCACAGGCGGATTTTTGAGGAATGCCCGAGCGATGGAAATGCGTTGTTTTTGTCCTCCGGAGAGCTTGACGCCCCGCTCGCCGACCTCGGTATCGTAGCCGTCGGGCAGGCTCATGACGTAATCGTGAATATTTGCGCGTTTTGCGGCGAGAATCATTTCCGCTTCCGACTTATCGGGCGAGCCGTACATGATATTGTCGCGGATACTGCCCGCGAACAGGAACACGTCCTGCGCGACCACGGCGATTTTGCTCCGAAGCGTTTCGCTAGAAACGTCGTTAATATCCGTCCCGCCGATGGTAATTTTTCCGCCGTCGCGGAGATAGAAACGGGGCAGGAGGTGACAAATCGTCGTCTTTCCCCCGCCGGAGGAGCCGACGAGCGCGACCGTTTCGCCCTTCTTTACCGTAAAGGAAATTCCTTTCAATACGTCCGTGCTGTCGCCTTCCCGATTGCGGTAGCCGAAAGTCACGTCGTCGAATACGATGTCTCCGTCCATATCCGCTTCGACGGGGTGTTCGGGCTGATATTCGGAGGGCATATCCATGAGCTCGCAAAAGCGGCGGAAACCCGTCAATCCGTCCTGAATCTGTTCAAACAGCGTGACGAGCGTACGAAGCGGCGTCAAAAGCATGGTAATATAGAGAATGAACGCGGTGAAATCGGGGCCGTTTATCACTCGGAAATAGAACAAGAGCCCGCCCGCGACCAGAGCGAGGAGATAGAGGAAGTCGTTAAACGCAGACATGCCGCCCTGAAACATTCCCATCGCGCGGTAGGAATCCGACCTTGCCTTTTTGAATCTTCCGTTGACGACGTCGAACTTCTTTTCTTCGGTATCGAGGGCGTTATATGCCTTTGTAATGCGCACGCCGGAAACGGAGGACTCTATTTCGGCGTTGATTTCCGCAATTTTCTTTCTCGATTCCTCGAACGCCTTATTCATGCGCCCCCGCGCCTTGATCGCGAAAAAGAGCATGAAGGGAATATACACGAGCACGATAAGTGCCAGCCAGGGATTAATAAGACACAGCATGACGAGAGCGCCGAGAATAGAAATGCAGGAATTGAATACATCCTCGGGGCCGTGGTGCGCGAGTTCGGAGACCTCGAAGAGATCGTTGATGATGCGGGACATAACGCTGCCCGTCTTGTGCTCGTCAAAGAAGGAAAAGGGCATGGTCTCGATATGGCGGAATAAAG
Organism: uncultured bacterium; assembly: GCA_934871445.1. Taxonomy (GTDB): domain Bacteria; phylum Bacillota; class Clostridia; order Christensenellales; family Borkfalkiaceae; genus Scatosoma. The sequence continues at coordinate 2,111 of CAKXBD010000014.1, forward strand.
CGCGGCGCATATCCCCTTGAATCCGCACGCCCAGTACGTGTCCCCAATAGCCCACGATATAGGTGAGAACGCTCTTCAAAGCGTAAATCGCGGCCAAAACGATGGCCCAGACGATGAGAAGCCGAAGGTTTTGATTGGGGACGTAATCGTTCATGATATTCCGCGCGATCATGGGATAGAACATATTGCAGACGGAAATGGTGAACGAACAGACGAGGTCGAGCAGAAACAGGCGTTTATGGGGTTTGTAGTAGGAAAAAAATCTTCTTACCAGTTTCATGTTTGCTCCTCTGTTATGAATTTACACATTATTTTAATCATCTTTATTTTATCACAGAATTGCCGAAAAGGCAAATAAAAAGCCTACAAAAAAGCGGTCGAAGGAGTATAAACACACCTCGTCCGCCTTTTTGTCAATGAAACAGAGTTATATAAATCGGTAAGTGAGTAAACGTAATTATGAATGTCTTTCCGCGGCGCTTATTTTTGCGGAAGGTCTTTTTTCTCCTTCTTTTTGGAAGCGCAAGCGCCGTGATAAGGACAATCGGAGCAACCGCAGTCACAGCCGGTTTTTCCTTTTTTCTTCCGTATAATTCCGCAGACCGCAACGGCGATGACGATCGCCGCGGCCGCGATAACGATAATAATTTCGATAGGTTTCATGGTCGCTGTCCACCTCCGTCGGGAGCTGTATTTATCAAACCGCCCTTACGCGGCAGCGGCACTGCCGAATTTTTTATCCGATTTGTTTTTGAGGATAATCACGAGCGCCGTTACAACCGCGACCGCAAGCCAGATAAATACGGTCCACCACCAGCTGCCGATCGTGTATACGGCAGCCGAGACAACATAGGAGGCAACCAGCCAGAAAAGCATCGTCCATTTGAGCTTTCCTTTGGGGAGCTCGGCCTTGGCGGTCGCTACGGCCGCGAAGCAGGGAATTGTCGTCATATTGAACGCGATGAAGGAAATCAGTGCGGGAATGGTGATCCCGGTAGCCTCTATCATGGCGACGGCTTCTATAACGCCGTCCTCGCTGGCCTCCTCCGCCGCCAGAATGGCGTCGATGATACTCTGATCGATGTTGAGATTTCCGCTTTCCGCGGCGCTGACGATACAGACCGCGAGGGTAAAGAAGGTAGCCACGACGTTTTCCTTCGCGATGAGTCCCGTCACGGCAGCGACGGCAAAAACCCAGCCGAACGCGGATAACTGCGAACCGAACCCGAGCGGCGTGAACAAAGGCTGAATGAACTTGCCGAGGGAAGAGAGAATGGAATTATCCATATCGTCCGCGATATAATGCCAATCCCAGCTGAACTTGGACAGGAACCAAATGACGATCGTCGAAGCGAGAATAATGGTAAACGCCTTTTTGATGAAATGCTTTATCTTATCCCAGAGGTGAAGCATGAGGTTGCGGAACCGCGGCGCGTGATATGCGGGCAATTCCATAATGAAGGGCGGCGTTTCTCCCTTCATCGTCGTGTTGCGCATCAAAAGGAGACACGCCACGGCGGCAACCATGCCGAGAAGATACATAGAATAGGTAATGACGTCCGCGTTGCCAATCCCGAATTTCATGACGATACCGCCGGAAATCGCGGTGAGAATGGGCAATTTTGCTCCGCAGGAGAAGAAGGGAATCACGCGGATCGTCGCCGTGCGCTCCTTTTCGTCCGCGAGGGTACGAGTATTGATCATCGCGGGCACGCTGCACCCGAATCCCATGATCATGGGCATAAAGGCTCGGCCCGAAACGCCGAAACGGCGGAACACTCTGTCGAGAATGAACGCCACGCGCGCCATATATCCGCTGTCTTCCAGAATCGAGAAGAACAGGAACAACACGAGAATTTGCGGCAGGAAAGACAGCACGGAAAAGAGCCCGCCGAGAACGCCGTCGCATACGAGACTGACCGCCCAGGCGCTCGCGCCCGCCGATTCCAGCCCCGTCGTAGCGAGCTCCGTCAACGTATCGGTGAGAAGCCCCAGGGCATTCGCCAAAATTACGCCGGGAGAATTGAGCCCGCCGGTAAAGAACACGCCGCCCGCGGCCGTCCCGCTGATTTCTTCCGCCCATGCGCCGAACGGCTTAATGATGGCGCCGAGGAAAAGAAAATCCTCGGAGAACGTCAAGTGGAAAATCGCAAACAGAATGACGAGAAACAGCGGAATCCCCGCCCATTTATTCGTGAGCACCCTGTCCGCCTTGTCGGACGCGGTCAGTCCGTTGTCCGCGCGTTTTTTGGATTTCGTGAGGACAGGGGAGAAGTTTTCGGATATGTACTTATAGCGCGCGTCGGCGATTTCCGCCTCCGAATCTCCGCCGAACTCTCCGTTTTCGTAATCGTTTTCTTTGAAATATTTTTCGATTTCCGCCGCCTCCGAAGGATGCGACTTCACTTCGAGTTCGTCCTTTTCCACGAGCTTCACTGCATGGAATAAAGGAGCGGGAACGCCCGCGCTCTTCAAGAGCTTTTCGGCGTGCGCGACGGCGGAACCGAGTCCGGAAGTACGCAGGACACTGCTGCCCTCCCGCTTGTTTTTCGCCGTTTCCACGGCGCGTTTCATAAGGAGATCCGTGTTCGTATCTTTGAGCGCGGAAATTTCCACCACGGGCACGCCCATGCGCTTTTCGAGCGTCTTGACGTCGAGCTTATCCCCGTTCTTTTCGAGGACGTCCGTCATATTGAGCGCCACGATCAGCGGAATATCCACTTCCATGAGCTGCGTCGTGAGATAGAGGTTTCTTTCGAGGTTAGTTGCGTCCACGATATTGATGACGCAATCGGGCCGTTCGTCGAGGACAAAATTTCTCGCGATAACTTCTTCGGGGGTATAGGGTGAAAGGGAATAGATACCGGGCAGGTCTACGATGTCGACATGCTGCCCGCCTTTTTTATAAGTTCCCTCGCGCTTATCTACGGTGACGCCCGGCCAGTTTCCCACGTGCGCCGTGCTTCCCGTCAGAGCATTGAACAGAGTCGTTTTTCCCGAATTCGGGTTTCCGGCCAAAGCAAATTTTAACATGTCACTTGGCCTCCTCAACTTTGCCGGCTTGCATCTGAACGCAGGCCGCTTCCGCTTTTCTCAAAGTGAGCTCATACCCGCGAATGGTAATTTCGATAGGATCGCCGAGCGGCGCTTTCTTTTTCAGAACGACTTCCGCGCCGGGCGTCACTCCCATGTCGAAAAGCCTCCGCCTCACCGCGCCCGCGCCTGTAACGGAAAGAATTTTTCCGCTCTCTCCGACGCCGAACTCCGATAAAAGTTTCGTCATTATTTTATCTCCTGAACCAATTCCTTGGCTATGTAAGCTCAAATAAAAATCCCAGCAGACATCTTCCTGTCCAGAGCCATGCGCCCGTCTTTGACCTTCAAAATCAGCGCGCCGCCGTCACTGGAAAGAACCGTCACCTTCTGCCCTACCGCCAGCCCCAGATTTTCAAGGTGTCTCTTTACCTTCTCGTCCGCAGCCAGTCTCCTGATCTCCACTTCTTCGCCTAAAGGAGCCATTTTCAAAGGCATATCTTCATTCCTCCGTTTTTAACCAATGCCAATTATTTTTTCTGAAAGAAAACGACGCTGCGCCGTTTTTCAAAAAAGTTAACTCCGGCTGATTTTATTTACAGTGATATTATATCATTATTTTATGCGCTTGTCAAGAAAAAATTGACCTAAGTTAAGATTTTTTTTCGAAATTTTTTTGCTGATTCTCGACGTATTTTTTCATCATATTTAATGTTTCTGCGCCGAGAAGGTGTTCCATTTTGCAAGCGTCCTCTTCCGCGGAAGCGGGAGAGACTCCGTGAGCGATAAGGAAGTCGCGGATCACGCAGTGCTTCTGATAGACGGAAGAAGCGTAATTCTTGCCTTCTTCGGTGAGATAGAGATGTTTGCCGTCCTCGTAGACGTAACCCCTTTCGCAGAGCAGTTTCACTGCCTTATTGACGGCGGCCTGCGACACGCCTATTTTTTTTGCCACTTCTATTCGATGTACGTAAGGGAGCTTTTCGCTCAAAAGCAAAATACTTTCGAGGTAATCCTCCTCCGATTCGTTGCTTTTTACAGGGCCTCTGTTGATCATTTTTCTTTCCTCCTTATTTGGGATTTTATCGTATATGAAAATTTCAAACGTCGCCGCCGAAGTCTATAAGAGAACATCGCGTCGCCGAAGTTTACGGGAAACAGGATGAGGATTGGAGAAGCGAGCAAGACAAGGGAACGCGGCTTTGACCGCAGGGAGTGCACACAGGCGTGCACGACCGAGGCAAAACGCGAGTTCGACACCGTATTGCACCGCTTATACAATCATCATCGCGTCGCCGAAGCTGAAAAACCGATATTTTTTCTCCACCGCATATTTATATAAGTCGAGAATTTCCTGCCGACCGGTCATGCAGGCGACCAGCATAATCAGAGTGCTTTCGGGGAGGTGGAAATTGGTAATCAAGGCGTCGACGCATTTCATTTTATAGGGCGGGTAGAGAAAAATTTCCGTATTTCCGCTGCAAGCGCGAACAAAACCGCGTTCGTCCGCGACGCTTTCCAACGTGCGGACGGAAGTAGTGCCGACGGCGATCACCCGCCGCCCTTCCGCCTTTGCGCGGTTGATGATTTCCGCCGCGCGCTCGTCGACGCGGTAATATTCCGAATGCATTTTGTGGTCGGTGATAATCTCCTCGTTGACGGGGCGAAAGGTACCCAGCCCCACGTGCAGAAGCACCTCTGCGATTTCCGCACCCTTATCCCGAATTTTCCGAAGGAGTTCTTCGGTGAAATGCAGTCCTGCCGTCGGAGCGGCAGCCGAACCGTCCACTTTGCTGTATACCGTATTGTATCGACTTTGGTCTTCGAGCTTTTCCTTGATATACGGAGGAAGGGGCATTGTACCGACACGGGAGAGGATATCCTCGAATACGCCGTCGAACGAAAAATTCACGATACGTTCTCCCGTTTCGGTAATCCCCTCAACCGTCAGAGAAAGCTCGTCATTCACTTTCATTTTCGCGCCGATTTTTCCTTTTTTCCCCGGCCGCATGAGCACTTCCCATTTTGCCAAATCGTATCTTTTGAGAAGCAGCACCTCCACAACTCCCCCATGCTCGGTCAACGCGTACAGCCGCGCGGGAATCACTTTGGTGTTGTTGATGACGAGAACGTCCCCGGGGCGGATATAATCGACAATATCCCGAAAAATTTTGTCCTCCGCCTTTTTCGTCTTAGTATCATAGATTAAAAGCCTGGACGAATCCCGCGGCTCCGCCGGCGTCTGTGCAATCAGCTCTTCCGGCAGCTCGTAATAAAAATCGCTCTTTTTGTACTGCGTTTTTTCTTCCATGATTTTCAATGCCTTTATTTCTCGATTAGTCCTTCATTTCTCGCCCGCTCTTTCCGTTTACAATACCGTTGCGCCGTCCCCGTTTCCCGTCACTCGTCCATATCGAACAAGGAGATCTGAGCCTTCGCCTTTTCCCCCATTTTCAGGCCCATGTGCTCGTATCCGCCTTTGAGGCAGATGCGGCCGCGCGGAGTGCGCGCGATAAATCCGAGCTGCAAAAGATACGGCTCGTACACGTCCTCTATGGTATTTACGTCCTCGTTTATGGTCGCTGCCAGAGTTTCCAGCCCCGTAGGTCCGCCGCCGAATTTTTCTATCAGGGCGCGGAGCAGATTTCTGTCCGTTTCATCTAACCCGAGGGGATCGATTTCCAGCCTTTCGAGCGCAAACTTCGCGTCCGCGAGCGTAACGGCGCTGTTTCCCTTTACGGCGGAGAAATCTCTCACCCGCTTCAAAAGCCTGTTTGCGATACGCGGAGTTCCGCGGCTTCTTTTAGCGATTTCAGCCGCCGCCTCCCGCTCGATGGAAATGCCGAGGGCGGAAGCGGAACGAGTGACAATCCTTTCGAGCTCCGCGGGCGTATACATTTCGAGACGATTGATGATGCCGAATCGATCGCGGAGAGGCGAAGCGAGCAATCCCGCCCGCGTCGTCGCGCCGATGAGGGTGAATTGTTTCAAAGAAAAGCGTATATTGCGGGCGTTAGGTCCCTTCCCGACGATGATATCCAAGGCGTAGTCCTCCATGGCGGAATAGAGAATTTCCTCCACGGAATGATTGAGCCGATGAATTTCGTCGATAAAGAGCACATCGCCTTCGTTTAAGTTTGTGAGAATGGCGGCGAGGTCGCCCGAACGTTCTATGGCGGGGCCGCTCGTCAGTTTAATCTGAACGCCCATTTCCGCGGCGATGATGTGCGCCAAAGTGGTCTTTCCCAAGCCGGGAGGGCCGTATAAAAGGACGTGATCCAATGCCTCTCCCCGCTGTTTCGCCGCGGCGATATAGACGCTCAGATTTTCCTTTACCTTTTCCTGTCCGATATAGTCCGCCATGACCTTGGGACGGAGAGCGTTTTCCTCCGCGTCATATTCGGTTTTTGTGCTGACGATTAAATTATCGCCCTCGTATTCGTCCTCAAACATGTCTTTCTCCGATTTATTTTTTCGTTATACCTTTTATTTATTTTTCGCACGGTGCTTTCTTCTCCGCGACTTCTCCACGCCCGCACAACTCTTTCTCTTCCGAACCTTTTCGTGTCCGAACGTTTTTTCTTCCCCGCGACTTCTCCAAGTCCGCACAACACTTTCTCTTCCGAGCCTCTTCGCGCCGCACGGTTCTTTCTTCCCTGTATCTTCGCGCCCCTCTGCACATAAATCTCCGCGCGCCCGCAAGGAGGAATCACACGCCCGATTGAAGGGCTTTCATGATGACTTCTTCGGTCGTCCTTGCGCCCGCGTCGTGTGCGCGCCTGACCGCGCGCACGCTCTCGGAACGGGTGAAGCCCAATCCCATCAGAGCAGATACCGCGTCCTCGTCCGCTGCCGACAATCTGCTCTCGGCGGTCTCCGCGCCCCCCGCGGGGGAGTCGCCGCCCGCGCTCATGACTTCCGCCGCGGAAATTTTTCCGTGCAGTTCGAGAATGATTTTTTCGGCCGTCTTTTTTCCCAGCCCCTTTACGGTGCTCAGGCGTTTGACGTCGGCCGTAGCGACGGCGGCGGCGACATCTTCTCCGCTGAGTACGGATAAAATGGCGATTCCCATTTTCGGGCCGACGCCCGACACGGAAATGAGCTTCAAAAACAATTCCTTTTCTTTGAGCGAAGAAAACCCGAAAAGCGTCATGCCGTCTTCTCGTACCTGTAAATAGGTATATAATTCGGCCGTATCGCCGTTTCCGATTTTAGCGAAAGCGCTGCCGGAACAATAGGCCTCATAGCCCACCCCGTTGACGTCTATAATCACGGTTTCGGCGGTTGTAGCCGCAACCTTACCCCTCAAATATGCGATCATAACCGAATCTCCTTATTGAAATGCGCGCCTAAAAAAAGCACCTATTTATTCCTCCCGACGGCTCCGAATCTTTTCGAGATCCATGGCCGACTTGAAATAACTTCCCGTCACGGCGTTTTTTCCTTTCGTTCGCGTGCTGTTCTCCACCGAGAACAGAGCGCCGAACCGACTGGTGAATGCGTGGCAGAGCGCGATCGCCAGAGCATCGGCGGCATCGTCCGGTCGGGGGACGCTCTTTAAGCGCAGGAGGGAAGTGACCACCTGCTGAATTTGTTTTTTATCGGCGCGGCCGTACCCCGTCAAAGCCTGCTTGATCTGCATGGGGGTATATTCGTACAGTCTGCCGCACTTTTTGACGCAGGCGAGCATGGTAACCCCTCTCGCGTGCGCCACTGCGATGCCCGTAGTGATGTTTTTGGAAAAGAACAATTCTTCCATGGCGATTTCTTCGGGAGAAAACCGATCGATGACGCGATTGACGCCCTCTTCCAGAATTGCGAGCCGAACGGGCAGCGTTTCTTCTTTCGGAGTCAGCACGACTCCGTAATCGATCGCACGGCAGTTGCCGTTCCTGTCCTTGTCCACCACTCCGTAGCCGAGCGTGGCAATTCCGGGGTCTATACCGAGTATAATCATATTTCCTCACTTTATGCCTTAAAAAGACTTGCCAATTTTCCGAAAAAATAGTAGAATGGTTATATTCTATTGTAGCGCAACGGCTGAAAAAAGTCAAGTCAAACAAACGTACGGAAAAAGAAGTTTGGAAAACATTTATCGCACGTTTTCGGAAAATTTTTTCGGTTTGTCTAAAAAATACTTCGGGAGGACCTCGGCACGTGAAATTATGGGAAGGAAGGTTTGCGGCGCCCACGGCGGCGGACGCGGACAAGTTTAACGAATCTCTCTCTTTCGACAAAAAACTGTATAAGGCGGACATCACCGCATCTCTCGCACATTCGGAAATGCTGGGCCGCTGCAACATTATCTCCGAAGAGGATAAAACGGCCATACAGGAGGGCTTGAAGTCCGTCCTTTCCGATATAGAATCGGGAAAGCTAGAAATCGCGGGACAGGAGGACATCCACTCGTTCGTGGAAAACGAATTGGTCTCCCGCATCGGCGACGCCGGGAAGCGCCTGCATACGGCGAGGAGCCGCAACGATCAGGTCGCCACCGATTTCCGTCTCTATGCGCGCGCTTCCGCGGCCGAAATACTTCGCCTGCTGAAAGAACTGATCTCTACCCTGGTGGGGTTATCCGAAAAAAACGTAAGCCATATCATGCCCGGATATACGCATCTGAGAAAAGCGCAGCCCATCAACTGCGCGCAATATTTCAATGCCTACGGGGAAATGTTCCTTCGGGACGCGCAGCGCTTTTCGGACACCTATAAACGGATCGACGTCATGCCGCTCGGCAGCGGCGCTCTCGCGGGGACGAGTTACCCTATCGACAGGGAAATCACAAGAACTCTGCTCGGATTTTCGGCGATGTCGCAGAATTCTCTCGACGCCGTTTCCGACAGGGATTTTGCCGCGGAATATCTCTTCGACTGTTCCCTCGTCATGGCGCATCTTTCGAGACTTTGCGAAGACACGATTTTGTATACCTCGACGGAATTCGGATTCTGGGAAATGCCCGACGCCTATTCCACGGGCTCCTCTATCATGCCGCAAAAGAAAAATCCCGATATATGCGAATTGGTTCGCGGCAAGACGGGCAGAGTCTACGGCCATCTCACGGCTCTGCTCACGACGATCAAGGGCGTCCCTTTGGCCTATAACAAGGATTTGCAGGAGGACAAGGAGGGTTTCTTCGACGCGGAAAAGACGGTAAAGGACTGCCTGTCCATCTATTCGGAAATGCTCAAAGCGATCACCTTGAACGTAAAGCATATGGAGGAAGCCGCCGCGGAGGATTTCACCTGCGCGACGGATGTGGCGGACTATCTCGCAAAACGCGGAGTCCCCTTCCGCACCGCGCACGGAGTCGTCGGAAAAATCGTGCGGTATTGTCTCGAAAAGGATAAGACATTAAATAGTCTCACTTTGGAAGAATATAAGGCGCACAGCGAAGTGTTTACGGAAGATATTCTTTCCGTCGTTTCCGCACGGGCTTCGGCGGACGCGAGAAACAGCGTCGGCGGCAGCAGCACCGCCGCCGCAAAAGCGGGAATCAAAAGCCTCAAAGCGCGGTTGAGAAAGCTCCCCTCTTATGAATTCTGAAAAGGTTTTCAGCTCCGTTTTTCTTATGCCGCACGATAACCCGCCCTTCGTCCGTTCAGGTAAGGGTTCGTTTCCTTTATGTCTATGCACCGATAATGGCTGAATGATCGCCGATTACGGTAAATCCATGCGCGGATTTGTTTCCTTTACGTTTATGTACCGACATTAGTCGAACAACCGCAGGTTACAGGGGATTCATGCGTGTATTCATGCCCTGCTGTCAGTCGGACAGCCACAGGTTGTGGGCAATCCATGCGCGGATTTGTTTCCTTTACATTCATGTGGATTTCTATTTACTTGCCCGTTCGTATATTCTGAATACACCTCCATAAATTCTTTCCCGAACGAAATCGTTCGGGAAATTTTTTTATTTTTGAAAAAAAGCTGGCAGTACTCCCTTGACTAAAAGAAATTCTGTGGTATAATCCCCTTGCGACGGGCAAGCAACGGGCACAAAAAGGCGACGGTTTTTGTACCTTTTTTGAAATTGGTTCGAAAAAGGAGGCATTTATGACAATTGCTCAGCTCATCGACCTTTTACGCTCCTACGGCGTCGATATTCTCATACTCGGAGCGGCGGACGCTCTGCTCACCGCTCTCATCGGAAAAATTCCGGAAAAAATTTTGCCGAAAAAGTACTTGACGGTCATTCCTTTCCTCTTGGGATTTCTGCTTTACGCCCTTTTCTTTCCGCTCCTTAAAAATCTGTCCGCCGAAGATTTTTCCGTCGTTTTGGAACGCGGCTTCGGCGTCGGTCTGACGGCGGTTCTCTGCAATTTACTGTTCGCGCGGCTTACGGGGAAAAAAGACGGGACGAGCGGAGCCGCCTCGCTCGTAAAACAGATCCTCAAAGACTGCATAAAGGAGCCTGCTCTTACGGAAGCGGCCGAAAAAATTGCGGAGGCGTTTTTCGGGGAAACAGAAGGGACGGACGGAGACAAAACCCAAGCGGACGGCACCTCTGAAACAGACGATAAATCCGAAACAGACGGCACCCCCGAAACGGACGATAAATCCGAAGCGGACGGCGCCCCCGAAACGGACGATAAATCCGAAACAGACAGCACCTCCGAAACGAAAAACAATGAGACCGATAAGATAAGCGAACTTCTCAAAACCTACGCTCCGCAATTGACGGACGGGGAGAGAAAAGCCCTGACGGCTCTCATTGTAGCAGTGCTGAAAGAATGGAAAACCGCAGAGACCGACGACGCCGAAAAAAACGCTTAAATCCTCGAAAAACAAAGGCGATAAACGATCCGAAAAAGAAATCGCTCTACGTTCGAAGAACAAAAGCGGCGGACAAGGCGCAAACGAACGCAAGGGGACGGCGGAGAATTTTTCTCCGCCGCTTCTTAAAGCGTGCCCGAAAAAAACGATGAACCCCTCAAAAAAATACATACTTCCCCAAAAAAGAAACATACTCGGTATGTGGAAAAATTGACGAAAAAACTCAAAGAAAATATTCAAGGCATCAAGTCGGTTTTAAGCGCTCAGGATATTCTCGTCTATGAATTTCAGGCGGGAGACGGAACGGATTGCGCAATTGTCTATACCGACGGCATGACTAATAAACAGCTGCTCGGCGACCTCGCCGCGCGTCCGCTCGCCTCGCTCGTTCCGAGTGACGAAAAAACGGGCTTTACGCTGGACGAAATCAAGGGAGCGCTACTCTTTCCCGAGCTCAAAGAAGAGACGCAGCCCGAAAAATTTTTCGCGGAGGTGCTCGACGGAAACAGCCTTCTCCTCGTGGACGGAATCGATACGGGACTGATCGTCGGCGCAAAAATGCTGCCCGTGCGCGCCGTGGCCGAACCGCCCACCGATATTGCGATAAAGGGACCGCGCGAGGGCTTTATCGAGGACATCAAAACGAATATGGTCCTTCTCAGAAAGCGCCTGAAAACCTCCGAACTGAAATTTGAGTTGCAAAAGGCGGGAAGGCGCTCTCAGACGAATATCGCCGTCTGCTATCTCGACGGAATCGTCGACAAAAAGGTAGCGGAAGAGGTAATCGACCGCATCAAGGAAATCGATATTGACTGTATTCCCGACTCCTCCTACGTCGCGGCGTTTATCGCTCCGCGCAAACATTCTATTTTCCGCGAAATCGGAACGACGGAAAAGCCGGATATTCTGGCGGCAAAACTCGCGGAAGGAAGGGTGGGTATTCTGGTGGACGGTTCCCCCATCGCCCTCACCGCTCCCTTTATCCTCACGGAGGATTTCCAAAGCAGCGAAGACTACTTCGTTTCTCCGTTTATGGCCACAATCTTCCGCGCCATACGCTTTATTGCAGTGATTATCGCGCTCCTGCTTCCCGCTTTTTACGTGACGGCGCAATTATTCAAAATGCAACTCATTCCGCTCGGCCTCATGCTGAATATCGCCAGCAGCGTGCAGGGATTGCCCCTTTCGCCCAGCCTCGAAATGTTCCTCGTGCTTCTCGTTCTGGAAGTGTTGAAGGAAGCCAGCGTGCGCATGCCCAAATACGTCGGCATGGCGCTGTCGATCGTCGGAGCGCTCGTACTCGGAGAAGCCGCCGTGTCGGCGGGATTTTTGTCCACTCCCGCGATCATCATCGTCGCCTTTTCGGGCATCTGCCTCTATACCGTCCCCAATTTTACGGAGACGGGCAGCATTCTGAGATGGCTGTTTCTCATCGTCGCGGGCAGTCTGGGGCCGTTCGGAATCGTGCTGCTGATCGCGTTCCTCCTCTACTATATCATCAGCGCGGACGCCTTCGGAATGCCGCTTCTGGCGCCGTTCTCGCCCTTAGTGCCTCAGGATCTCCGCGATTCTTTAATCAAATATAACATGCAGAGCCTCAGAAGAAGGCCGAAGCTGTTCCGTTCGCCCAATAAGACAAGGTTAAAACCCTCGGGCGACAAAGGAGAAGAATAATATGCCCGCAATACACGCCATTCAACAGGACAGACCCGCCATCAACGGACGGCAGCTCTGTTTCTTTGCGGCCTTTCTCATCCCCGTATCGAAATTCCTGTCCGCTCCCGCGGCCCTTGCGTTTTTCGCAAAAGGGGATTTACTCATTCCCGCTTTGACGCATTACCTCTTACAAGCCGCGATTCTCGCCGTTATCCTCTTTCTCGCGTCTCGCACCGACAAGAGCTTTTTCGACCTGCTCTCCGATACCTTCGGAGTCCTGACGGCGCGCATCGTCTATATCCTCTATTCGCTGTATTTTATCTTTTTCATGCTGCTGCCGATTCTCAACGTCGAACGGTTCGTGTATTCGGCCTTTTTCGATACGGCACCCTACCTTTTCGCCTTTACTCCCTTTTTCTTCCTCAGCGGATTCATCTGCACGAAAAATCTGAAATCCTTCGGGAGATGCGCGGATATTGCCTTTCCGCTCTTTATCGTTTCCTTTGTCGGGCTCATGGTCCTGTCGGTCGGAGAAGCGGATTTCACCAATATCCTGCCTATGTTCGGCACCCCTTTCAAATCGACGGGAAACGCAATCGTGCGCACCTTCGGACAATTTTCCGATACCGCTCTCTTTCTCCCCTTACTCGGCACCTATCGCTACAAAAAGGGCGACGGTAAAAAAATCATGCTCTCCTACGGACTGGGCGCTGTATTCGTTTTATTTTTTCTCGCGGTATTCTATGGCATTTTTTCCTCCCTCGCCCCTAAGCAGCCCTACGCATTCGCCAAAATCGGTCAGTATTTCGAGGCTCTTTCCGTCGTCGGAAGATTCGATTTGCTGCTTACCTATCTCATGACCGTCGTGCTCCTCTTCTATTGCTGTTTTCCTTTACAGCTTTCCGTGCACTGTTTCTGTAAGGCCGTGAACACCGAAAGAAAAGTATGGGTTTCCGCTGCTTTGAATATCGGCCTTCTCGCCTTTTCCATTTTGGGCACCAAATATTACAATGTGCTCTACGAAACCATTATGGGAAAACTATTCTGGATCTTTATCATCTTCGCCGATCTCGTGCCCCTTCTCGCCCTTTGTCTCCGTCGCAGGGACAGCGGAAAGGAAACCCCGAAAAAGAAAAGAACGAAAAAGGAGGCAACTTATGCATAGCAGAAATTCCGTAAGATATTATCTGATCGTTGCGGCCGTCCTCATTTTCCTTTTCTTCTCCAATGACTTCGGTCTCACCGACGTGCAAAAGACCGCCATCGTCATGGCCGCCGGAATCGACCGCGAAGGCCCTACCTTTATCCTGACCGCTCAAATCGCCGTGCCTCAGTCCTCCGACCAAGGGGAACAGGCTCAGGCCGTACAGATAGAGAGCCGCGGCGAAACCGTGGCCGAGGCCTTTAACCAAATCAACGCCAAGACAGGCTGGTATCCCAAGCTCGTGTTCTGCAACCTGCTCGTGCTCGGCGAGGACACGATAAAGAGCAACGTATTCGACGCGCTCGACTTCTTCATACGCGACGAATACATGTCCGACAACTGTTTCGTCGCCGCTTGCGAGGGAACGGCCAAGGATCTCCTCAACACCCAAACGCCCATCGATCCGATGTCCGGCGTGGCCGCGCAAAAAGTACTCTCCGCGCATGCCGCGCGCGTCGGCACCGTAGCACCCATGACGCTGAGAGAATTTTCTATCGGATATTTCAACGACAACAAGAGCGGATATATGCCTATCCTCAAACCGGAAAGCGAACAGGAGTCTTCGGGCGCAAAAGGAGGAGAGGGACCAAAACAGGAGGAAAGCGGACAGGAAGAACAAAAATCGGAGGAAGGACAGAACGCCGACGCTTTTTTACCGTATCTTCCCGTCGCGGCGGGAAGCTCGACACAGAGCGCCGGTGGGCAAAAGTCCCAAGGAGAGGAAGAAAAAAAAGTTTTCAGCGCCGCGGAAACCGCCCTCTTTTATGACGGAATTTATGCGGATAAGCTCGATCCCGACGAGACCTTCGCGTTCAGCATGGTCATGGATAAGCTGCGGCTCGCCTCTTATACGCCCGTGAGCGACGGCGTAGCCTATACGCTCATCGTCAAACACAATCAGTCTTCCGTCAAGTTTTCCGTGGATGAAAACGCTACGGCAAAGCTGAACATCAAGCTCAAAGTGACCGCCGGTTTACAGGGAACCGCCTTTTCTCAATCCGTTCACGAAATGGCCAATTCGGGAAACGTGCCCGAAAAGGTATTCGAGGACGCTTCCAAGGACTTGACGGAAAAAATTACCCGCGTCTTTGAAAAGAGCAAAAAGACCAAGTGCGATATTTTTAACGTCGTCGGTCGGCTGAAAAAATTTGAGAACAAATACTTCTCCGCCTTTCACGAGAACCTGCTCGACCGACTCGCTTTCAGCGTCGACGTCCGCTTCGAAAGTCTGCGATAAAAATGTGACGGAGTTTTACCAAAAATTTCACAAAAAAATTTTCCAAAAACCCCTTGACAAATTCAAAATCTGTGCTATAATATAGGTACAAAAGATAAGAACGACCAAAAGTTGTGACTATCTTTCAGTAACAAGGAGCACAGACCAATGAACAACTAACTCTCAGCGCCAAAAGTCGATTGGCACGAGCCGCGGGGACGCGGCACAGTTACAACCGAACCGAAAGGTTACGTGAAGAAAGGAGGTTTCAAAAAACGAGATGAAATTGTTTCTGAGATTCCGGACCCTTTACGCAGAATTGAAAGTGAGGTGCTACTCCAATGTACAGTGAAATCGAGGAGTCTATAAAGAGTTAAATCCCGTGGGCAACGGCAATCAGCGCGGAAAACAACAGGACACCGCAGCCCGGAGATAGTTCCGGAAAGGTACGGGTAAGACGAGAAAAGGACTCCGTACAATTAAATATCTTCTGAACAAAAATTTCCCCCGCAAGCGCGCTTGCGGGGGTTAACTTTTTTGAACGAGCAACGAATTTTAAGCCAAGGGATTTTCGCTCGACAACAGTTGGAGCAGCTTTCCGTCACGAGCGACTACTCCGCCGCCCGTAACGACAGCGAACTGCGGCTCGTCGCAGACATGGACGCGCATATCGAGATTTTTTGCGATATATTCCGGCACAAAGGAAATTTTGGCTACGCCGCCCGAAAGATAGGCTCCGTTTTGATTGACCGTAGCCGCGACCTCCGCAGGCAGCTTCTGCAACACCAAAGAAGCATACTCCAAAATTTTATCGATGTATACCCGAATACAGCCCTCTATCTCCGAAGCCTGAACCGAAGCCGATCCGGGGCGCTGCGTGGAGACAAGGCTCCCTTCCACCACCGTCGTGCCGCGCGCTCCGAGCGCCAGAGAGCCGATTTCATTCTTGACGCGCTCCGCGCTCAAAGCGCCGATTCTCAGCCCCTTGCACGACTCTATCCGTTCGATGATATTTGCATCCATGTTATTCCCGCCGATATTCATGGACAGCCCCGCTATAATTCCGTCCAAAGACACCACCGCCGCGTTCGTTACGCCGCCGCCGATGTCCAGACAAAATACGGGATTTGCTTCTCCTAAAACCGCATCCTCGCCGAGCGCCGCCAAAAACGGCGCCTCTACGAATCGGATTCTTTTCAGCCCGCATTCTTCCCCGAGCGCCGCATAGTCCGCTTTCAGACGCTCCGAAGCGCCGCAGGGAACGGAAAACAGCGTTTCGGAGCGTTTCAGGCGCGCGGATTTTATCCCGATGCGGGAGAGAAATTCTTTCAGCATGACGACCGCTAAACGGGCGTCTACGATCTCCCCTTCGTATACGGGAAATACGATTTCCGTAAGCTCCGCCGTCTTGCCGACCAGCTTTTTCGCGTCCTTGCCGATGGCTTTGATTTCCCGTTCCGCGCCGCTCACCGCCACGCACGAGGGCTCTGCGAGAACGATTCCGTTGCTCGCGTCCGCACGGTATATCTTCGTCACGGACGAACCCAAATCTATCGCAAGTTTTATCATATCCGAACTCCTTGAAAAAATTATCTTCCGCTGGAAAACAGCGGCGTCAACAGCTCGCGGCAAAGCTCTAGCGGAAGCCCTACGACGTTGCTGTAACTGCCCGTTATCCGCCTCGCAAGCCCCCCGTCCTGTATCCCGTAAGCGCCCGCTTTGTCCATCGGCGAGCCGCCCGCGATATATTCCCTTATCCACTCCTCGGACAGAGGATAAAATTCCACTTCCGTGCGTTCGGCGCGCACCGTCTTTTCCCCGCCCGGA
This sequence comes from uncultured bacterium, assembly GCA_934871445.1. Taxonomy (GTDB): domain Bacteria; phylum Bacillota; class Clostridia; order Christensenellales; family Borkfalkiaceae; genus Scatosoma. The sequence continues at coordinate 18,823 of CAKXBD010000014.1, forward strand.
AGAATGAGACACACGCCCGTAAAGACCTCGTGCGTCCGCCCCGACAGCGCCGACAGCATGCGGAAGGCGTCCGCCTCGTCCTTGGGCTTTCCGAGAATTTTTCCGTCCAAAGCGACTACCGTATCCGCACCGAGAACCGCACACTCCCGATTTTGAATAAGCGCCGTTACCTCCTCCGCTTTCTGCCGCGCGAGCTCCTTCACCGTCTCTTCGGGGGAAAGGGAAGGATCTGCGCGCTCCTCGCCCTTCGCGGGAAGCACCCGAAAATCGGGAACGAGCTCTTTCAAAAGCTCCCGTCTTCTCGGAGAAGCGCTGGCAAGAACAATTTGCATGTTTTCTCCTTCCGAATTAACCGAAGTGCCGCTTTTCCCGAAAGGCAGAAGCGGCACTTTATCTTTTTTCTTTATTCTCAGAGGATTTCCAGATTTTTTCTGAAAGCCTTCTTAAACTCCCCGTTCGCCGTGGAAGCGTCGCGGATTTCCAGCGCCGCGTCTCCCGCGACCTCCGTCTTCATGATGACCGAATCGCCGAGAACGTCGCAGTTCACGCCCGTCACCATGCCCGACATGCTCCTGTCCAGACTTTCGGCGATCCGAAGAAGAACGCCTAACTTCTTCACCGCGTCGAGATCCTCTTCGAGAACGATGTCCTTGTATTTCTGCCATTCCGCGAGCGAGATGTCCTCCTTCTTATGGCAGCACGCCACAAACGCCGCAAGCACGATTTCCCGATGCGTCGCCCCGTACAGGCAGGAATTGAGAATCATATAACAGCTGTGCTTCTGATGATTATAGTATTTAATCCGCATGCCGCAGTCGTGCAGGCTCGCCGCGATTTTCAATACTTTCAGATACTGACGGGAAAACTTATGCAATACCCGAAGCTGCTTGAAGAGCTGAATGGACAGATGTACCACGTGCTCCACGTGTTTAGGATCGCAGTCGTAATAGCGCACTAGCGTTTCGAGACTGTAACTCAAAACGTCGGACACCGGCTTTTCCAGCGTGATGGGAAGCGCCTGATTGAACATGATTCCCTCTCTCAATCCACTGCCGCCGATCGTGAACTTTTCGATGTTCATATAAGTAACGAACGCTTTGACAATCGCCATCGCCGCGGGCATGATATCCGCACGGGCGGGGGAGAGTCCCTTGATCTTCTTGCGCTTGTCGATGTCCAACACTTTGATCATGTCGTAGATATTCGTAAAATCCTCTACCGCCAAATTGTAGTTATGCACCGTATCGAGCGGATATTTCTTGACGAGCTTGCTGATTTTGAACAGATTCCTGAACGAGCCCCCCACGCCGATCATCTGCGTTTCGGGATCTACCTCTTTCAGCCAAGGCTGCTTTTTGAGCTGCTCGGTGAAAAATTCCTCGATTTTCTCCGCCGCTTCCTCGGGCGTGCAATCCCCCGCGAACAGATCCGTGAGCGTCACCGCTCCGAAGGGAAGCGTCGCGTAATTGAGCATATTCCGACGGTTATAATAGACGATTTTCGTACTTCCGCCGCCGATCTCCAAAATCAGCCCCTTGGGAATATCCATCGTATTGATGACGCCGCGATAGACGAGCGTCGCTTCCTCTTCCTCCGAAAGCACGCGGATCTTTATATTGCAAGTCGCCTGTATCTCGTCCAAAAAGGAGCGCTGATTTTTTGCACGGCGGACCGCCGCCGTCGCAACCGCGATGATTCTGTCCACAGAGCTCGAATCGCAAAGGCGCTTGAACATTTTCAGCGTCTTGATCGTCTCCGCCACTCTCTGCGGCTTCAAAAAGCCGTCTCTGTCCATATCCTGACCGAGACGCACGCTCTCTTTCAGCTCGTCCACGACCATGAAATGCCCTTCCGTGAACAAGTTGACGATAACTAATCTCGCCGAATTGGAACCCAAATCGATAATACCTATTTTTTCCACTTTTATTTTACCTCGATTCCGCGCAAAAACCGCCCTGTTCGGACGTTTCGCGCTGTGTGATATTTTCAAATTTTTGTAAACCGGAAAATTTTTGACCGAAATTCTTTCGGCCCGGACGCTTTAACGCCCTTTACAACCTATTATTACCCATAATAAGTTTTCCCATAGTTTATCACATAAAAACGTATTTGTCCATACCCTTTTGAAAAATTTTTTGTAAATTTACGAAATTTTTTTTGTGTTTGACACTTTCAGACATTTTTCGAGCTCCTTTTTTGTGCAACTTTTTCACAAATCTTCTTCGTACACTCCCGAAAAAGTATGAGAAAGAGACTGTCTGCTTCCCTTGCAGACAATCTCTCTTTCTCCCCTTATTTTCACATTTTCATTGATAAAAAACAACAAACGCTTCTATCCGCGGAGCCGACCGACGAAAAAATCGTCCGGCTCCGCGAAAGCCGTCAAAGGCAGAGCCGCGACCTCAATTCCCCGAAATCGGAGAATAAAAACACCGGCGCTTCCGCTTCCAACTCCCCCGGCTCCGCATACCCGCCCGAAAAGCCCGCGAAATCTATCTCGCACTCCCGCGCGCCTTCCGCGTCCTGTCTGCGATCCCCGAGCATCAGGCAAAGCTCTTTCTCGGCCCCTAAAAGCCGCATGGCTTCGCGAATCACCGACCCCTTGGTAGGAAAGCTGCCGTCCGTTCCGCTGCCCGCCACGGTCTCTAAAAAGGGCGTAAAACCGAATTTGTCCGCGATCTTTTCCGCGAAAATTTTCGGCTTGGAAGTGGCGATTGCCGAAACGTATCCCGCCGCCTTTAAGCGCCTCAGCGTCTCTCGTGCGCCCGGAACGGGAGCATTTTCAAAAAGTCCCTTTTCAGAGTAGCGTTCCCGATATTTGACGACGGCCCGATTCGTCTCCTCCTCCGTCATGCCGAAAATATGACGAAAAGAATAAACGAGCGGCGGTCCCACGCAGCTTCTGAGCCGCCGCTCCGTCGGTTCTCCGCGCCCCGCATCTTCGAGCGCGTAACGAATACTCGCATAAATTCCGGGGTGGGAATAGGTGAGCGTGCCGTCCAAATCAAAAAGCAAATACCGATATTTTTTCAAAAGAGCTCCTTCCTTTTCTCGCCTCGTGACAAAGCGCCGGATTTGTTTTTTATTATTTTACCACAAAAGGAAAAATTTTTCAACTGTTTTCGGGTACTTATCCGTTTTCCTGCGAAAGGGCGCTACGAAATTGGAAAAAGGATAAAATAATGAGAAAGACTCCGAAGGCGCGCCGAAGAATTTCCGAGGGAAGCGCATAGGCGATAAACGTTCCCGCGGCGGAAAATGCCAGAGCGGGAACAATCATCCAGCCGATTCCTTCCGTCGAAAGCAGTTTGTTTTCCGCATGGACGCGAAGGGCAAACGCGCTCATGGGGAGAAAGGAAAAGAGATTGGCAGATTGGGCAATCTTTTGTTCCACGCCGCCCACGAGAATGAGGAGAGGGATCGTCACGGTTCCCCCTCCCATGCCCATGCCGGCGGGAATACCGCCGAGGATTCCGAGTAAAAGATAAATGTACCGTCCGCAGCTCAACGAAAGAAGAACAGCCACGCGCCGGCAAAGACTTGCAGGCACCCGAACAGGATTCCCACTGTCTTTTGAGGGAGTTTTCCGAGAAGTTTCGCGCCTAAAAAGCCGCCGAGCGTCACTCCGAGAGCCGTGGGAATGAGCACGGAAAAATCGTAAATCCCCTTGATCGCATAGAGGATAAAGGTGAGCAGCGAAACGGGAAGAATGACCAAAATCGCCGTGGCGTGCGCCCTTTGCGACGGCATGCCCGTCTTTTCGAGCAGCGGCACCGCCAACATTCCGCCGCCTCCGCCGAATACGCTGTTCGCGATTCCGACCGCACAGCCGCAGATGCTCAATTTCAAAATTTTTCCCTTGGATTTTTCCATAAAACTCCTTAAACCGTGCGCACGGAAAAGTTTGTCATATACAAAACAAAAAGTCCCGCGCGCATGGACTTTTCCCCTTTACACAATATTTTGCACAATTTTTTCTATTTTATAAAACTTTTTCTTTTATTTGTCACCGTAAATCGCTTGCTTATAAATCGATTTTATATTAAAATAATAGAGCATACATTTTGGAATGTTCGCAAAAGCGAAAAGTAAAAAACAAAACCGAAGGTGTTTACATGACAACAAGTTTCAAAAAAAGCAGGCATAAGAAAATTCTTGCCCTGTGCTTATCGTCGTTCATGCTTGCAGCAACCGCAGCGTCGTTTGTCGCATGCGGCGACGGCAAGGATTCCAGCGTGGACGATTCCGAAGTCTCCACCACGGAAAACGATACCTCGCGCATTACGAACGGCAGTTTCGAATTCTTTGAGGACGACAACGGCAGGAATCTGATTATTACCTCTCCCACCGGGTGGAGTAAGTCTACCGGTTCGTCGGCGAGCGGTTCCGCGTCCTCCTCTCAGGCGGCCAGCGGCATTATCGATACTTCCGAGGAAGCGTGGGAAAATCTCACTACCTCTTCGGGGCTCGCTTACGACACGGAAAGCGAGGCAAAGGCAAATTGGGATAATCTCACCGCAAAGGACAAGCTGGATTTCTACGATTGGTGGGAGGAAGAGAACGACGATAAAGACGTCGAGGATCTCGATTTCTACGATAAGGACAAGGATAATTTCAATATCGACATCGACGACGTCCCCGATTGCGAAAATCCCTTGACGCACTACGCAGAAGACGCGGCGGACGCGGACAAAAACGACCACGTTCTCATGCTCCACAACACCTATTCCAACGGAATGGGCACCGCGCAGAAATATACCTCTTCTACCGAAATCACTCTGCAACCGGGCACTTCCGCCATCTTCTCCGTTTGGGTCAAGACGCTCGACATGACCTACAACGGCACTAAGGACGAAGAGGGCCCCGCAGTAGACGGAAACAGAGGCGCCTATATCGGCGTTACGCATACCGTCGGCGGCACTACGCTTGACCAGATGCAGATTAAAAACATCGATACCGCCGAAATCAATCCGGAAGGGGAAAACAACGGCTGGGTCGAATATACCATCAGTCTCAAAGGCTGTTCCTATGCGTCCAGCACCTTCACCATCGTCCTCGGTCTCGGCCAGGGCGGCGGCACGGATAAATTTGAATACGTGGACGGTTACGCCTTCTTCGACGATGCGGAATGTACCGTCGTTTCCAATGAAACCTACGACGAACAGGTGAAAGATTTACCCGAGGACAACAAAGTAGATATCCTCACGGAAGCGGAAAACAAAATTTTCGAGACGGATAAGTCCTACAAAGACCAATTCGAATATGCGATCGACCTCTCCTCGGGAGTGACCGCGGACGCTTACGACCTGTCGGGGAAAACTCTGAATGTCGACCTTACCGAGGAAAAGTATAACGGCGTCTCCTATGTCTCCGCCCCCACGAACGGCAAAGAGGTTTACGGCGATCTTAAACTGTCTACGGACTACGACCTTATAGGGCGCGTCAATTTAGACGAGCTTAAAAACAATGAGAATAAATACGTGCAGAGAATCGTCAAGGACGATTTTGAGAATTATCCTTTCGACGGAACAAAGGATCTGCTCATGCTTTTGAGCGCGGACGGCGCTTCGTATACGGCGACGCTCAAAGACGACGCTTTCACGCTGTTGCCCGATTCTTATTTGATGCTTTCCTTCTGGCTGAAAACGTCGGACATCGGCGGATTTACGGGCGCAGGCATCACGGTTCGCGAGACGGGCACCACCAATGCGACCTCCCTTTCCTCTCTCGACACGACCTCTATCACGACAGTGGATATTGACGGAGAGGACGGCGAGACGATAGAAGACATCTACGACGGCTGGCAGCAGTGCTTCCTCTTCGTGAAGAACGAGACGGACGAGGAGAGGAGCTTTGAAATCGATTTTACCTACGGCCCCACCACGATCGTCGGAACCACGAACGACAGCTACTATGCGGGTTATGCCGCTTTCGCAAACTTTGAAATTTGCGATATGACAGAAAAAATGTTCTCCTATTCGACGACGGGCACCTACGCGCAATCCGTTTCCCTCACGGGAGACAGCTCGTCCTCCTCAGCTACGGGCTTCGATTCCCCCGCTTCCATTCCCGACAAACAGATTGAAAACGGTTTGGCCGTACCCAAGAACTATAAGG
>CAKXBD010000015.1:0-8892 GCA_934871445.1 uncultured bacterium
CCCTATGGGTGACGAGGAACATGGCTTCAAGTATATCCTTGCCCAAAACTTCACCAGTATATCGGACGGTGAGATCATGGGTATGGTCAGCCCGGAAGTCATCGAGAAAATGCCGAGGGCAAACTAAAAAGGAGGGTACATGAAGAAAAAGAATAGTTTAGGGATCCCCGACTCTACCATCGACATGCTCGCGCGAGAGATTTTGACTTTCACGCGCAATTATCTTGCGACCGTGGAAGGACGTAAAGACTTTGAGGAGTGGAAGCGGCAGCGGGACGCCAAAAAGACAGCCGATACGAAAAAATAATCCGCTACATAAAAAGGAAGGCGTGACAATTTGTCACGCCTTCTTTCTGTTTCTGCAATCATTTATGGAATTTTCCCGTCAAAATAAGGCAAAATCCGAACGATCCATCGTAAAATGAAAAGTTCGGATTTTGTGGATTTGGCTGCTCCTGTCAGGCTCGAACTGACGACACTCGGATTAACAGGGGCAAACGAAAATGCGCTCAATCCCTTTATTCATAAGGGATTCATGCGTTTTCAAAACCCCTGAAATCCCCCACTTTTTACCTTATTATCGGCCGTATTTCTTTTTTTGAGGTCCCTATTTCGGGCGACCTCTTTTTTCTTTTACACAAAAAGTATCCCGTTGCTTTCATGACCCTTACACCTATTTTTTCAAAAAAACTATTGACATTCTCAAAAAGGCGTGGTATAATAAAAACACAACGAAGGCGAGACCCCAAAACGGTCAGCCTTGACTAATCATTGAAAACGACTGCCGCGGCTGCAACCTATCGGCGGTCGTTTTTTATTGCAACATAGATTTTACTCTTTGTCACGCGGAAAGAAATTATGTAGCCTTCTTCCAGCAAAGCCGCAAGAAGTTCAATAAGATCAAACCTCATAAAAACCACCTCCTTTTTGCGGGAAGTGCTGACCGCCTCGGGGGAATCACCCTCGTTGCTTAAAGGCATTATACCATATTCGGAAATCCTTGTCAATAAAAAATCTCAACGGCGCCACTATACACTATAATATGCCCATTGTCAACACATTGGGCATATAGTTATATAAAAATTATTGAAATACTCTTTTCCGCAAACGACCTGCGACGGGCACAGCCCTTATTCGCAGGTCGTTTGTTTTGCGGTAAGTTTATAACGCTTGCTTTTCAGCAAGCGTTTGTTTATTTTTTTCTTCGCTTTTATCCCTCACGCCTCTGGCTACGCTTTCGCCAATCGTGCCTACGGCTGTTTTTATATGGGGCTAAAATCGGCCCGTGGAAGGGCTTCCGGGGCGTTGCCCCCGATTTCTTAACGCCCTCTGCCGGATAAAAGGAAGGATTATTTTTTTTGTCAACGTCTGTCCGGCGCCGTGGCGCGTTCCGACGTCGGAATTTTTATTTCAGGTCGTCCCCCGCCTCTAAACGGGCGACGGCTCGGCGGATTAGTTCCGCGTTTCCTATTCCGTGGGCTTCAAGAACCTCTCGAATATGTTCTAATTCATTGGAAGAAAAAGTTGTTTGAAATTTCTTATAATTCTCTTTAACCTTCTCATTATATTTTTTATCTGCTCTTTTCTGAGCTTCGCTCCTCTCTCCCATCGTTCTAAACCTCCGTTTTTATTAAACCTTTTCTCCGCTTGGCAAAATAATATTTATTTCAAGAACACAGCCAAGAGCCTCGACAAGTTTTTGATATTCGGATAACTTAAAATTATTTTTAGAAAATTTATTAGCCAAATTATTTTGCGTCTGCCCTGTACGCTCTGCAAGCGCTGTTTGAGTAACATTTTGCTTAATCATAACAATTTTTAATTTCTCCGTCAAATTCATTTCTACACCTCTTTTTTGCGCCTATTATAACATATAAAAATGATAAAGTCAATTTTTTCAATAGAAATAATCATAAAAAAATTGTAAAATCTTCTAAAATTATCATTAAAACATTTGACATTATCATTAAAAAATGATATAATATAGATACAAAGATAAGGAACGGCAAGGCCGACCAAAGGAGAAAGAAGCATGATTTACAAATTTTTCAAAAACGTTGAGACGGTGGAAGAGCTTTACAGCCAATACAAAAAACTTGCTATGCAATACCACCCCGACCACGGCGGAAGCACTGAGGACATGCAACAAATAAACGCGGAATATGACGACCTGAAAAAGCGGGTCGGAAATACCCACAAGAGCGCAACGGGTGAAACGTACCAGAGCGAGAACGCCGACACGAACGCGCCCGATCGCTTCCGCGATATTATAAACGCCGTTATTAATTTCAATATCGATTTGGAGTTGTGCGGGTGCTGGCTGTGGGCGTTCAATGCGTATTCGTGCAAAGACGATTTGAAGGCGCTCGGTTTCTTCTTCTGCTCCAAGAAAAAAGCGTGGGCATGGACGGACGAAAACCCGAAAAAGAACAAATACAAAATGACGCTTGACGAAATCCGCGAAACCTACGGAAGCGAAATCATAAAGAAACACAAGGACGAGACGAAAAAATTGACGGGAGCGGCTTGAAGCCGTTCCCGAACAAAGGAGATAAAATTATGTTATCAATCGAATATTTGAAAACCACAGCCCACAAAGCAAACGCCATTGATAAACGCGCTATCCACAACCTAATATCCTATTTACAATGGGAAATCGAACGTGACCGACTTAATATTTCTTTTGATAAGCTGAACGACGAAAGCAATTATATAATCGTTAAAATTGAAGATTATGAAAATTTAGCTTTCTGCGATTATCGTCGTGCAAGATATCAAATATAATAAAGTGCAACGTAATATCCCCATCGGTAAAACTTTTGGCTTTTAAGGCGTTATAAAAAGGATTATGATTAGAACTACGGCTGTCAATGGAAATAAACACGTTCTTGCCTTCAGACGTGCGTACAAAGCTCATATATTCGCCAAGCCAGCTTTCTATCCTGCGTTTTTCATCATCATAGGAACGAAGGCTTTTTTTATCATACCCATCACGATTTTTAAAGCCGTATATATAGAATTCTTTCATATATGCTCTGATTTTTTCAAAGTTTTTAATAAGTTCGTTATAAGCCATTTCGTACCTCCTTTGTAAAATTTAATTATCATTCTACACTTATATTTTGGTGATTCTCAATTATAGATAGCTTTTCTCATACTATCGGTAGATACCATTTACTCATAAACGTATACAACCTACGATGATAAAATTCCCTATCAGAAACATCACTAAGAGCTAAATTTATCCATGATGTAAAGCGCATTTTATACAAATTGATGGTCAAACCACTTGTTCTTGTAAAGTTTTCAAAGAACTGTTCTCTTTTTCACGATTTTATTCCGCTACTTTATCAGTAGGCATCGTCTTTTCTACTTCTTTGCTGCCCGTTGAAATAAGTTCGGTCATCGGGAAACGAATATATTTTTATATCCTCCCTTTATCTTTTTCGCTCAAACAAGATACAAACGTAAGTAATCCATATCCCCTGTAAAATAATCAATACTTTTGGTATCTTTGGGCTCATCACTAAGGAACGTGCTTTTTCTCCCTGATACAATACAGACAGCAATTGTAGTGCGGATTTTAATTCACTATTCGTATCATAGCCTCCTGCAATCTTAAAAAAATTATCGATAATTAATTTTTATACTCTTTGCTGAATGTATCCATCTAATCCTATATGCCCCTAAAATTGACCGAAAGCACGAGCCTCTCAAATTCTCTATTAAAAATATGCACTAAAATAAACCATCAAAATAATTCTCTTCCATTTGAATCGTATATGCACAATTTCTTATTTTCTGCGACAAACTCTACCGTTATTCTTCTACGCAAAGCAGTCTGTTTTATTTCTTCTCCCTTTTGGGCTAAAATCTTTTCAGTTTGAAGTAAAATAACTACTTTTCCTTTGATACAGCAATTCCCACTACAATTAATAACACTTATTATTATAAATAATTTTTAACATTTTGTCTATTTTTTATTGACATTATATTCAATTTTTCTTCACAAGTCAAATTTTAGCAAAAAACAATTCAAGGTATCTCTCGTCAAAACATATTCATGATATGAATCGTCATAGTTGAACGGGACAAAAAACGAACGAGTTTTCCTTTATACTTCAATACGGGCTCGGCTTCTTTCGGGCGCTCCGCTTTTATTTTATTCGTCTTGTAGTAAGACGAAATCAATATGCATCATCAAAAGTGGGCTGGCCGTCGATATTTTGCCCGACGGTTTTTGCTGAGCAATTAAACGTTTCAAAGCTATTTACTTTTTGTAACCCATCTGTTGTTTTCCAAACATACGTTAGAAAAACTCAACTTAATTTTTGACGCAAACGAAGCCCCGACTCATTCTGTCGGGGCTTCGGGCTTCGTCATCTATTATTTATTTACTGCGCTCAAAGAGAAATCGTCGATGGTAAACACAAAACCATTAGCATTTCCGCCGCCGAAAATCATGACGCAATCCCATACCGCCGAGGCAGTCAGTTCAAATTCCACGCTCTTCTGCGTGCCGACGGCAGTATCTTCGCCGTTAAACTGCTTATTGACTCCGCTGCCGAGCTGCACATACATTTCACTTCCCGTCGGATTGGCAATGACCGTATACGTCAACGAAATCTTATAGGTTCCCGACGGATTATAATCCCAAGAATTACTACGGATCTGTATCCCGCCATAAGCACCCTTGCTCTCCACCAACAACACGTAACCGCTGGAAAGCTCGGACTGATAGCGCGCCTCGTTAGTGAAGCCTATGGCACTGGAATTGTTGATATCCATATAATACTTTTTAGACTCATCGTAAACGGGAGCCGTTTGGGAAGGAGCCCCTTCTCCGCGCGTATCTCGCTGAATGAATATATCGTCCAGCGTAAACGAACATTCCGACGATGCGCCGATAAAGATTGCGGCTCCGTCTGTCTCCGCCATCAGATAGACGGTCTTTCTGCCCGAAGCGCCCTGCGCGGCATCAAATTCCACCGTTCGTTCACCCTCCTTGAAACCGACGAACAGTTTGTTTCCTGCACCGGAAGAAGTCACATGATAGGTAAACGTTACAGCATATTTCTTTCCGGTCGAAACGGTGTCCTTATGCTTAAATTTCACGCCGCCGCCCGCGGGAGTCGTGACGCCGAGCACGTTCCCCGACGAGAGCGTTTCTATTTTCTCCGAAGCGCCGCCAAAAACGTTTCTTTCGTATAAGGGAATCTCGCTTTCAAACGATTCGTAAGCTCCGACCGAGCTCATATCGAGCCATTCGGCTTTGACGTTATCGAAAATCACCTTTATCGCGCCGTCGAAACGGACCGTCAGATAATATGCCTTATCGGATTCAGGGGTAGAGACGCGCAGCCTTGCGTTCTTAATTCCGGTACCCATGTCTTCGACAGCAACAAATTCGCCCGCAGTGCCGTCCTCGGCGGTAAACCCGATTGATATTCCCGCTCCTTCCAGAACGGAATAGGAAAATTCTACCGTAAACGACTCTCCCGCCTTCGCCGTCGCTCCCATAAAGGCGATTTCCCCGCTTGAAGAAGATTCTGCGTATACGGAGTTTCCGTCTATGCTTTTTCCCTTTTCATCCGTGATTTCAAAGGAAGTCCCGCCGGACGCCTCGGGATAAAGTTGACGGTTCAAAACGGATTCGAAATTTTCATCGACCCTCTTGCTCTGTATATCGAATGTTTCGCCTCGAATTTCGGAAGAATCGGGGGGAATCCGTTCAACGGTCAAATTATCGATGAGAATTTCTACGGGGGAAGCGTCGGGGAACATCATAAGGAAAGCGTCTTCCGCGTTCCCGATTTCGAGAATCCCTTCCGCCTTCTGCCACGTTCCCGCTTCCACATTCGTCGGAATCTGATAGAAGGAGTCGCCTGCCGATGAGCGGAGCTGCACGTAAAAGGTATTGGGAATCGTCCTGAAAGCGTAATCGAAGCTGATTCGATAGATTCCGCGGGGCGAGAAAGACATTCCCGAAAAATCGGTGCCGAGATAGGTTCCGTCGCTCTTGATTCTCAGGACGTTGGAATCCCTTGCTTCTTCGCGGTAAATATAATTGTCCGTATTGCCGTGCGGAACAAAGATGAGATTTTTCTTTTCCCCGACATCCGCTTCAAAGTCTTCCGTAAAGGACTCTCCTTCTCCAAGTTCAAATCGGCTCCCGTAATCGGGATTGGTCCCGCCGACTGTCTCCGACGCCATATACAATACGGGAACACCTTCCGCGTTTTCACCGGTCGACGCCATGGGAATGACCTGAAAACCGATATACTTTCCGAGCAGTTCCTCCCCTATCGTCAGTGTCTTGCCCGTATTTTCAAGAATCGTCTTATTCATTCCCGAGGCGTTGAGCGCGGCAAACCATTGGATTCGGGATTCCCCTTCGGGGTCGCCCTCATAGTCGGTATATACATAGCTCGCCGTTACCGTACTTCCGACGGCGATTTCGCCGTCGAGCGCAAGCCCCGACGCCACAGGACGGGAATCCTCTCTCGTGACCTTGATATTGTCTATCACGAGCTCACCCGCATTGTTTCTCGGCATAATCATAATATAATATCCGCTGTACACGCCGAGTGTAAATGTATGTGTGAGCTTCCCTTTTCCCGCCGTCGCGCCGAACGTAGCGAAAATATCGCTCGTCGCGCCCGCGGTGGAGTCGCGGAATTGAAAGAAAAAGTCATCGGACGGCGTAATGACGTTATAATCCATTTCTATCGTATACGTCCCGCCTGCGACGAATTTAGTACCCGTCAGGCGAATACCCGCATAATTGCCGTCCGTCTCTATCCGCAACGATTTTCCTTCTATGGCATCTTCTCCTTCGATTACCTCAAAACGGGCTCCGTCGCTAACTGCGGAAAGTCTGGAAGTAAAATAATTTCCGTCGAAGGTTTCCGTAAAGCTCTCCCCTGCTTCTATCGCCCTTTGTTTTTCCACAAGTTGTTGCCATTCCTCATCTTCCGGAAAACGCGGGATTTCCGGCTTGTCGCCCCGCGAGGCGGACGCATGTTCGTCGTCGATGAGCTCGCTCAATTCGGGCGGCTGAGGAACGGGTTCAGGTTCCGGCTCCACCGAAGAAGAGTTTGAGGACGAACTGTCCGAGCTGTCAAACCCGTCGCCTTTCGCGCCGCAAGCGGCCGAAAAGAGCAAAGTCCCACACAGCAAAAGAGCGCCGAATTTTTTGAAAAGTTCCTTCATGACTGTTCACCTCCCGCGATAAATTTAATCTTGGGCATGCGCTTGGGTATATATTTATTGAGCTCCACCGGCGCATCTACATTGGAAATCTGAATGAGGGACGCCCCGTCCGCGTCGCTGTCGGCAAAGCGGATAGCGAGGCTGATTGCCTCTCCGTTTTCAATCTTCGCCAAAATATCGGGCACTACCGTAAACGGAATAAACACTTCTCCGCAATAACCTTTGTTGTCCTCCTTTACCCAAAAGCTCATTAAAATTTCTTCTTTTTTGTCCAAAATTTCAACGCTCGTTCTCGCCGCAACTACCTGACAGCCGCCGCAGGAATCGTCGCCCATAAACAACTGCATGCAGGTCGGATCTTCTACTTTGAGACCGGAAAGGTTTTTGGAGGAGTCGGTATTCTGCGTCATGAAAATTTCCACGCCGTCCCCGTTCCAATAGCTGTTGGGAACCCAAGAAAGATGGTCGTCGAATACGTCGTAAGCAATGTAAATTCCCGTTTCGTCCCAAGCAAATTTGACGGAATTGATTTTAATGTCCTCATCGTTGAGCTCTACTTCTTCCTGCTCGTTGTTGGACGCGCCCACCATTTCGATCGGCGTCCCTTTATCCGCCCAATCGGAAAGAGATTTTTCTCCGACCGTTATACTGCCGGCACCGACCTTTTCCACCTCCGTCGTCGTGACGTCCGCAGTAACGATAAAATCTTCCGCGGAAAGTCCTTCATTATCACTGACGGTCAGAACGTTTTCCTCGCAGTCTTCCGCGATTCCGGGATTGAAATCGGTGGAAGCGGAAAGCAATTCGTTTTTGGAAATGGTCACTGAACGCACCTTTCTCATGATGACGCCCGTCTTGTTCTGAACCAATCCGACATTGGAGATTACGTTATGCGTAAAGGAGCTTGCCTCCACGCCGCAATACATTACCCCCGCGCAGCCGGTGTTGGCGATGAGGTTATTCTCCACGGAAATGTTTTTCATGATTCCCGTTTCCCCCTCCGCGCCGTCCGGTCCGTAGCAGTAAGCTGTAATCGCCGCCCGCGCACCGCCGCTCAAATTTGTGGAAATAAATTTATTGTTTCGAATGATTAGGTCGGACGTGGGCATCGCTTCATACCATTCGGACGTATCGGACGTGAGCAGAATCCCCGCGTCCGTGAGGTTGGCGAACAAGTTGTGCTCGACGGTACCCCCCGCAGCGGTCTGAATGAGGATTCCCCGACAGCGTTTATTCCGCACGATGTTGTTGGAAAACGTCACTTTCGCCGCATGGGATTTATTGACGACCATATCCCCGACAGCCGCTTCCGCGGGCAGAGCCTCGGAAAAGGTGACGTCGAACCCGCCGTCCGAAGTGCTCGGCGCCACTTCTTCGACCGTGAGGACACATTTTTCCGTCAGCGTTTCCCGATTGACGATTGCGAGTGTATCCCCTTTCGACGGAGAGAAATTATAGTCGCGTTCGTTGACGATATGTATCGTCCTTCTTTCGTTGGAAATTTCTTTAAGTGTCGAATAAAAACCGTGAACATTGAGCGCGTCGTCCCCGCAGTTTTCAAAAAGGCTGTTCGTGACGATTACTTCACCCGCCGTTTCCATCAGATGAATCCCGTCCGCTGTGACGGACATGAGTCGGTCCGTTTCCGGTTTGAGCATTACGTTAAAATCGTTGAAATAC
>CAKXBD010000015.1:8902-24807 GCA_934871445.1 uncultured bacterium
TTTTCCCTCCCCATAAAGGCCATGCCGGGGGCGCTGTAAACGTTGATGTGCTCGAAATAAGCATTTTTACAGCGTTCCGCCGTAAGGGCGTCATAGGAATAAATCTGATGTCGCAAAATGACCGTCGTCCCCGCGGGGGAGGCTTTATAGGATTGTGAAAAACGGATTTCCAAAGTTTGCTCGCCGAGATAACGCACATATTCGACCGTATAATAGATGTCGTTGCCGCCCGAAAGGGGTGCGGAAGTCCTCGTATTGTACTCCAAAAGCCCCATGATCTGCGTCGATTCGTCTACGGGATAACCCTCGTCCACCTTAATTTTGAACGTTCGGCCGTCCGTTTCCAAAATCGTCCCCATCGAGAAGGGCACTCGTCCCCAATCGATATTGATTCCCGTCATGCGGAAATTCTCTAAGTCCACTAAGTGAAAGGGTTTGAACATGCCATGGAAATACAAATTCGTATTATCCCCGCGCAACGTCAAATTATCGATCCCCTCGATGACAACGGCATAATCGGGATGTTTTGCGCTCATGCCCTCAATAAAGTCAAAGTCACCCGCGGGAAGCTCCAAAATGACGGGCGCGCCGTTCTCCGCGCGGGCCGCTTCCAGCGCTTTTCCGAAAGCGTCGGTATCGTCCTTCCTATCCGTCCCGTTCGCGCCGTAATCCTCCACTCTGATAATTTTTGCATTCTCGTCAGGGGCATATCGGCTCTCGTCCGATTCAAAAGCCTCTCCGTCTACTCCCACAATCCAAGGATTGCTCAAACCCGGGTCGGATAATGTCGTCTCGTTGTCCATATCCAACGCATAAGCCTGCGCAACTAACTCGTCGATATTCACGCCGTCCTGTCCTCCCTTTCCGTTGCAGAGAAGAGGGCCGCTCGTCGCCGCAACCAATAAAATGCTCAAAGCACACACGCATGTATTTTTCAAAGTTTTCGTCTTCATGGCCTCCCCCTTATTCCGCCATATAGCGATCGTATGCGTTTTGGTAAATCTCTACATACCGATCCACCCGCGCAGCCTTCAAGTCCGCAACAAACGCATCGAAATCGGCGCGCGTCAAATCTTTCTTCGCTATCAGGCGCGTCTCTTGCGATTCCACCAAATTATTCAAATCGATTTGCAATGTAGACAGCTCTATCGATTCCTCCGAAGTAAACGTAACGGAAGGATAGGGAACTTTCAAATAGTCCATGTATCCCGCCTCCTCCACTGCCTGATTGATATTCTTCACCTGAGGAGTACTGTCTTTCAGAACAAAATCTCCGTTCCAATAGGGAATCGTCCCCAATCCGACGTTCGGAGTAATCGTGCCGCGATATTCCTCAATGTCCATTCCGTCGGGTACGTTGAAGGTCCAACTCGTGTGCGCCTCGTCGTCCCAAGTCCAATCCGCCCCCTCTTTTCCGAACGATTCCAGCTCAGAGCCGAGCTCGGTATAGAAGAAGTCCATCCAACGTACAATTTCCCGCTGATACGGAGAAGTCGACCGAATGACAATCGTATCGGGAGAGATGTCATTTCCAAAACCCAGCCACATCTGTTTTTGATTGATGTCGCTCGTGAGCGCGGGGACTCCCGTATACTGTGAATCGAGGTTATTGCCGACAATCAGGTATGCGGCGCCGCCGTCAAAACAGCCGACGATACCCTGACTGCCCTTTTGTGCCAAGTCTTTGTCCTCGCTCATGCTGAACACGTCGTTATCCAACAGGCCCTCTCGGTACAGTTTATTGGCGAATTGCAGATATTCCCAATAATTCTCCGTAGTAGGGACGAACACAACCTTTCCGTCGTCGCCCACCTCGATACCCGTCGAAACGTACCCAAAGGCACTCATCAAGAAATTGCGAGTCTGATTAAGGCCCACCGAAGAGAGCGGAATTTCGTCTTGGAAGCCGTTGCCGTTCGGATCCTGTGTCTTGAAAGCCTTCAAAACATCATAAAATTCGTCTATCGTCGAGGGCATTTCCAACCCCAGAGTATCCAGCCATTCCCGATTGATAAACTGTTTGAACGTGAGATCGCGGGGTACCGTATTAATGGAGGCAAACGAGTAAATTTTTCCGTCGCCGAGCGTCGTACGCTTTTCAATTTCGGGATTTGTGTCCATCAATTTTTTGTAGTTTGGAGCGTATTCCTCGATCAAGTCTCCGATTGGCTGAATCATGCCATGGGAAGCGTAGGTAGTCTGTTCCTCCAGCGTATTCCAGAAAAGGAACGCATCGATGGATTCATCCTCCCAGCTTGTCGAACGGAGCTCCTGATAGCTTTCGGTGTTCGCCTCTACAAACTCGACGTGAATATTGGTAATCTCCTCCATTTCCTTGAACAGGCGCATATCCTTGTAAGCGGAATGGAGTGCATGTCTCGGAACAAACATTTTAATAGTGACTTTTTCTTTGACAATTTGCGGATTTGACGTATCCGCGATAAAATTGTCGGGATCGTAATCGCCTCGCCCGTCTCCGCCGCAAGCGGCGAAGCTCGAACAGGCCATGGTGGCACAGAGCAGAAGCCCCAACAGTTTTGTGATTTTTTTCAAGGTTTTTACCTCCTTACCTTAATTTTTTCTATGCTTTTGAAATCAGCCCTTTACGCTGCCGATCATGACGCCCTTGATAAAATACCTCTGTAAAAACGGATAGATAAATAAGATAGGCAGGGTTGAAACGACTATCGTCGTATATTTAATCGCTTCGGACATGTACGCCTGTTCAATGAGGCTGCCGCCTCCCCCGCCCGCCATGGACGAATCGGATTTGATGAGCACTTCTCTCAAAACCATTTGAAGCGGCCATTTATTTTGGTCGGGGAGATACAACAGAGCATTGAAATAGGAATTCCAATACGCCACTGCGTAAAACAGAATCATGACCGCAACAATCGGCATTGACAAAGGCAGGACGATCGTAAAAAAGATCCGAAAATCATTCGCGCCGTCTACCTTCGCCGCCTCTTGAATTTCCCATGCGATGGAAGAGGACATGTACGTTCGTACGACAATGACGTTCCATACGCTCAACGCGCCCGGGAGAATAAAGCCGAAAATATTATTCATGAGTCCCAGGGATTTGACGATTAAGAAAGTGGGAATCATGCCGCCGTTGAAAAACATCGTAATCATGAAAATCGTCATCAGGACGCCGCGAGGACGAAAATCTTTTCTCGAAAGAACGTAGCCCGCGGGAATGGTCAATGCACAGCTAATCAGTGTTCCCAAAACGACGTAGATAATCGTGTTCATGTATCCCCGCCAAATCATCGGTGCTTTGAGCACCTTTGCATGGCGGTGGGAAAAAGAAATACTCTCCCCATATATACGTCCTCGGGCGGAGAAATCGAGCAGGACAACACATAGATTAACGGATAAATCGTAAGTAATGTCCAAACGGCGAGTATCGAATACACAATTCCTTCAAAAATACGATCCTGTCTAGAAATTTTATGTTTCTTTCGCCCGAATCGTCTCTTTTTCTCTGTCCGAACTTCTTCCGAAGCGATGTGTTGATTCGGAGTTTCCGAGGCTTGGATTTTTTGTCTTTCGGTTTTTGTCATGGGCCACCTCACCATAAAGATTCTTTTCCAAGAAGTTTTGCCACAAAATTCGCAAGTAACAAAAGCACAATATTGATTGCGGAATTGAACAGTCCGACTGCGGAACCGAACCCGTAGTTTTTATATCCCGTCGCAGCAATCGATACTTTATACGCATAAGTCGCAATAATCTCCGACTCGGTCAAATTGGAAGAAGTCTGCATGAGATACGCCTTCTCAAATCCCACATTCATAATTCCGCCCATCGCCATAATAAAGAGAATAATCGCCGTGGGAAGAATAGCGGGCAGATTGATGTGCCAAATTCTCTTGAAGCGTCCCGCCCCGTCTATCGTCGCGGCCTCATGAAGCGAAGGATCCACCGTCGAAAGCGTGGCGACATAAATGATCGCCCACCAGCCGCAGCCCTGCCACAGTCCCGAAAAAATATAGATAAAATTGAAGGCCGACGGTTCGTACATCCAAGCCTTCGGCGCTATCCCGAAGAGTCCGAAAAACTTATTGATGACGCCGTAATCAGCGTTTGTAAAGGTAAAGCACATTCCTACCGTCACGATGACGGAAACAAAATAGGGAGCATAGGAAATCGTCTGTACCGCCTTTTTATACCAAGAATGGCGCACTTCGTTGATGAGCAGTGCCAACACAATAGGAAAAATTGTATTTACGGGCAAAGAATACAGACTGAGCTCCAACGTATTCACGAGCATGATATCAAACCAATAAGAATTGAACAATGCCTTAAAATTTGCCCAGCCTGCCCACTGACTGCCAAACACGCCCAAGACGGGATTATAATTCTGAAAAGCTACCACCACGCCGTACATCGGCAGATAACAAAAAAGGACGAGAAAGACGAGCGCCGGCAGAATGAGAAGATAGAGCTGCCATTGCCTCAGTCCGAGCTTATTGACCAGCTTTCTTTTCCAAAGAGCTTTCTCCATAAATACCTCCCGATAAAATGGTTATCAGATATTCGTCAAACACTTCTCTGCCTTCATAATTCAAAAGGCAAAAAGCCTCACGGCCCTCCCGCGATTCTACCGTTCTTCCCTCGTCCGTCACCGAAATTTTTAATTTTTCGCCTTCAAAGCGTTCGGGAAAACGCAAATAATAAACGGGGAGAAGGTCGTATAGAATTCCTGAACTCGTCTCGACCGGATATTTTATCGCACCGCCAACGTAGTCCCGATGCCAAATTTCATAATTTTCTATCACGGCACGTGCCAGCGGCGCTGCCGATTGACGAATCTTTTGAAAGTCCGCTCCGTCGACGATGTAATCTCTGCAAACATCCAGCGGAACGAGGGTTATTTTCGCACCGCTCGCGAGTACATTCCGAAACGCTTCGGGATCAAGGGCGGCGTTACATTCCGCGGCGGGCTCCGATTGATTGATATATCCTTTCCGAATCGCTCCGATCATGGCGACGATATTCAGGTGCGGGAAAAGGTCGGGATACCTTTTTGCAAGCTGCGCCAAATTGGTCATGGGGCCCAAAGCAACTATCGTGCTTCCCCTCTCTGCCGCATCAATAAATTCCTTTTCAAAATTCGTCGGATATTCCGTTTCTTTTCCGACCCAAGCGGCCTGCGCACTGCATTGCACCGCCGAGCCCTTTCCCGCCACTACGGGAATCCTTTTTCCTGCCGCTGCCGCGAGTTTATCCACCAGCGCACATTTATATTGTACATCCTCGCATACGGTCATCACGAGTTTCACGTCGAAAATCGGATCGCCGAACATCGTCGCCAGCGCCCAAGTATCGTCTATATCCGAACCGATGTCGGTATCGATAATCAGAGGTAACTTTTTCATAATTTTCAAAGGTATTCCGGCAACCAAGCCTTGTGCGCTTCAAAGAGGTCGTCGCAGAGCGATTTGATTTCATCGAGCGTCAGCTCGGCAGAAGTATGAGGGTCAAGATATGCCGCACGGTATACATCCTCTTTTTTACGGGAACGCGCCGCCTCGATTGAAAGCAGTTGAACGTTGATATTGGTTCGATTGAGCGCGGCACACTGTTCGGGCAAGGGAGCATGTCTGACAGGCTGAATCCCGCCTTGATCTACCAAACATGCGACTTCGACGCAGGCCTTTGAGGGAAGATTGGGGATAAGTCCCTCATTGATGACGTTTCCGTGAATACGGCACGCTTTATCCGTCACGGCCGATTCGATGATATACGAGGCAAACTCCTTGGAACGGGTATGCTCCAAATCTTCGGACAAAAGCTTCTCCTGCATTTCGTTCCATTCTTTAATTTGCTTTTCACAACGACGGGGATATTCGTCCAAAGGAATTTTATAGCGGTCAATCAGCTCCGAATGGGTAGCCTTGATAAAATAGGGAAGATATTCCGCGGTATGCTCGCTCGATTCCGTATTATAGTACCCGAATCTATGCATGATTTCATGGCGAACCAAGTCCCACGCCATTGTTTCGGTGTACTCTCCCGATGCAGAACGACGCTTAATTTCGGGATACATATCCCGTCCGTTTTCGTCCTCTATCTTCAAAAGCCAAGCCTGATGATTAATTCCCGCTATATCCCAGCGGGTCTTGTCTTTCAACGTCTCGGAAAAGCCTAACGATTTGAACAGTCCCTCTACGCAATATTGCACGCTGTGACAGAGTCCTACCGCGTTTAAGTCAAGTTCTCTTATACAGTATCCCGTTATCATCGCCATAGGATTCGTATAATTGAGAAAAAGCGCGTTCGGACAGACTTTATGTATTACCTCTGCAAACTGCTCTAAAACAGGTGCAGTCCTTAAAAAACGGAAAATCCCCCCGATTCCCAAAGTATCTCCGATGGTTTGGCGCAAGCCGTATTTTTTCGGAACTTCAAAATCCGTGACCGTACAAGGCTTATACCCCCCGACCTGAACGGCATTGACGACAAAATCAGCGCCCTCTAACGCACTTTTCAAATCGGTATACCGAGCGATGCGCGCTTTTCCATAACGACGATTGATGTTGTTCAGCATTTTGAACGAACATTCCAGCCGTTCTCGATCAATATCGTATAATGCAATATCAAACTGTCCGAGAGAAGGCGTCAAAATACAGTCGCCTAAAACATTTTTTGCGAAAATGGTGCTTCCGGCACCCAAAAAAGTAATTTTCATTTTATAAAAATCCTTCCTTCCCTGTTTTTTCGCTTTTAGTATAACCTCCGCGAAAATAAATTTCAAGATAGAAATGTTGAATTCTATTGGCGTAATGTTGACTCTTATTCTTTTACGACAAATAAAAAACACCCCCTCCCCGCAAATTTTTAAGGGGAAAGAAGGAGTTAAAATAAATATTTTATTGTCGAATCTCGCCATAAAGGAGCTTCCCGTCCAAACAGGAATAACCTTCTCGAAAATATTTCAAGCCGCACGAGAGCTACCACGCATGTTTCGAATAACGTTCTAGGTCGGCGAGCACATCTCTCGGAATTGTAAGATTGTAACAATTCATAATATAAGCTTTATCCTCGGCTTTCGCATATTCGTTCGGGGCAACGCCGGAGCATTTCCGAAAGACCTTACAAAACCAGCCGTAGTCGGTAAAGCCGCTGCGGTTTGCAACTTCGCGAAGCGTATATTTCCCTTGGTCGATGAGTTGACACGCTTTATAGGTTTTAAGACATTCGATATAAAAAGAGGGAGATTTTCCGACAAATCTCTTGAACAGCTTAAAAATGTACGTGCGATCGAACCCAAGGTCATGCGCGATTTTCTGCACCGTTAAGTCTGAACAAAAATGTACTTCAATGTAATTGATAATAGAATAAAAATATTCCTGCGCCCTATCCGAAAGGTCATTTTTCTGTTTGGGAAAAGTCCTAAGAAGCCATTCTATAAATAGATACAGATACCCCAAGGAAAGAAATTGCGGATAATCGGTATTTCCTACTCCTTCGTATATTTTTTCTATCAATCCCTTACATTCCGCTTCCGGAAGATTGACGACGGGATTTTCCGAACCTATGGAAATGTGATTCATAATGTCCTTACCCTTGGCTCCGCTGAAAGAAATCCAGCGGTAAATCCACGGTTCCTCTCCGTCCGCCTGATAATACACATAATCGTCCGGACCCATCACGAAAAAATCGTCTTTCCCGATGCAAAAGCGTTTTCCGTTGATATTTAGAATCCCTCGCCCCGATTCCACATAATGAAACGTCCAAAAATTCCGCGAACCCGGGCCCCATTTATGTCCGGGGTCGCATTTTTCATATCCCGCCTCGCCTATCGTCAAATCGTGACTGAGAATAATGTTCGGGCAATACGCCTTATAGCTCTCGTTTTTCCAATATGACTTCTCGTTTCCGGTCATCTTTATTTCCCCTCCCCGATTCTAATATTGCTATATTGCTCTTTGTTCCCCTTACAACGAAGACCTCCACCTTCGCTTGCGGGGAATTTTCACAATGCCCTTTTGACTCGTCAATTTAACTGCTTTTGATTATAAATCGAGAATATTCCTTTTTTCCTTATGTATTTTCGCACAAAAATTTTTATCAATGCGACTTCGATTGATATATGCTACCACATCGGGAGAGAAAAAGTTTAGGCACCCTTGGTCCGTAAAAGATACCCCTACATTTTACAGGCGCTTTTTTACCCTATCGGCCCTCCCCATAGTCTCAAATCCCCATAGGGAATTTTTTCGAGAATAAGCCTCTCCCCGTTTTCCTTGCGTTTCTCATACAGCGATACGTATCCGTTTTGAAGCTCGGATTTACAAATACTATATATTTTTCTTCCAAATTAATTTCTTCTGCCTGTTATTCATTCAGCCAAACCTCTCTTTCGGCTTCAAACTACAATGCGTTTTTCCATCGTTTTTTCGCTTATCTTTTTTCTCATTTTGTTATTTTATGTAAATATAATAACACAATTATCCAAAAACCGTCAAGCATTTCAATTTGATTTTAATTTTTTGGACCTTTTCAAAAATCCGGCTTTTACCATTTTCCCATTTCATTCTTTGCTGTATATAGTAAAAAAGAGTGTTCCCCGTTCTTTGGGGAACACTCTTCCCTTCAAATGAAATTTTAATATTTTGGGAGATCCGATAGCTCTAAATCTGACAATTTTTACTATCCGACCGCCCTACTTTGACGTTTTTGAAAATGTGGGCCTCTCAAAGGACTCTATCGTTTATTTCCGTTCTCTACGCTTTGCAAAAATCAACGAGCCCGCCGCGACGAGTACCGCGGTAATTGCTACCATGCTGCCGCCGAAAATCAGATTGCTCCCGCAACCTCCGTCCTCGGAAGAGCCCGAAGAACTGCCGGAATTTTCGGTAGAGTCCCCGTCGTTCCCGCCGTCCGCGGGAGCCGTAATGGTATACGTTTCTACCGTCTCTCCGTCCTTGGTGAGAATGAGCTTACAACCCGTCGTCAGCTTATCCCCCGCAGCCAAAGCGCTGCCGTCTGCCTTTTGAAGCGTCATCGCATACCCTTCGCCCGCATACACAAATTCTTCAAATTCCTCTGCGGTCATGCTTTCGCTCAAAGTGATAGAGGTGCCGTCAATCGTAATCTTATCCGAAGTATTGACGAGCTTTTCTGTCTCCTCGCCATCGTCGATGATGACGGACAACTCTTCCTCGCTCGTCTCATACATAGATACGGCACCGATCTGCACGCCGCCCTGAAAACCGAGGTCGGGATCATACGCTCCGTCGAAACCGACGAAAATTTTATACGTTCCGGACGTTTCGGGAGTAAAAATCAGGGAAACGGGCATATACGCATTATCGCGCTCCATGCGGTACGCCGCGCGGGCAATCGGTTCGCCCGTCACCTCCGCACCTTCCTCCGTCTCCTTCGCAGGCGTGGCCGTGAGCACTACGGGACTATACAGGCTATCGTACATCGTGCTTGCCGTTCCGGAAATATAGGGACGGATACGAGCCGTCATTTTATACATTTGTCCCGCTTTGAGCTCTACCACCTGATAGATGCCGTCCCCGGGATTCCATTGGCTCAGCCAAATATTTTTGCCGCCGTAAAAACATTTGGAATCGTCCGTATCCACGCCGACCTGACTGCTTCCGCCGACGAGCCACCAGCTATCGTCGCCCTTTTCAAAAGTTCCGTTCTTAATGAGATTGGTCTTTCCTTCGGGCAAGTCCTCTCCCACTTTGAAAAATTTAGTGTCGTCCACATACAGCCCCACGCCATAGGAGCCCGCCGCCTCTTTCACAGAGCACATGACGTATACATAGACTTCGGTAAAGTCGCCGACGTTGCAGTGCGTGGAAAGAGTCGTATATCTCGTAGCGGAAATATCTTCTCCTTTCATGCGGTTTAAGGCGAGCTGTTCTTCGCTTCCGTCGGCGTTAATCCCGCTGATTCCGATTGCGCCCAAGGAAATATCGCTGTATTCGTTGATCCATTTGGATACGGACGCATAGAAGGCGTAATACGAATCGGGTTCGACCTGTACCTTTTGTTTGACGGTAATGGAGCCGTCCATAACGCCCGCGTCGGCGACGAGATACATCGCTTTTTCGCCCTCGCTGTTCTTATCCTGCAATTCCGAGCCTGCGGGCACGAGCCCCGCGGGGACGGTATCGAAGCCGTAACCCATTCCGTTTTCCGATTCGCCGACCCAAATTTCCTTGTTTTCGGCGTCCGAACCTTCAAAGCCGGGCTCCTTGAGAAGATTTTCGCTGCCCGGCGTAATGACGTCTTCCGCCAGCGTCAAAGAGACGTTATCGATATAGGCGGTCATCTTCTGCAAGCGGATAAACGCGCGCAGGGAGGTATGGTTACCCGTATTGAAAACGCCGGAAAACAGGCTGTATCCGTTATAGTATTCCCATTCGCCCTCCTCGTTCGTCTTTACGCGGTTGGTATCCACGATATTATCCGCCCAGCGGTGCTGCTGCACGTACATGGTTTCGTCCTCCCGCTCCTCGCTGGCAAAGCCGAAGTAGATATTCGCGCTGCCGAGATTGGTTGTGGCGCTGCGCAGGCGGAAAGACAACACGTAGTCGGTATTCGCATATACCTCCACGACCTGTGCGATTTCGGGATACCCCGACGAGTTTCCGGGCGCCGAAAGTTTTATGGCCTGTTCGCCCGCATAGCTGTCCTCGCCCGAAAGAATCTCCCAAGAGCCGCTCGCCGCGGACGAAGTCGTATCGATGATCCAATCCCCGGTATCTTCTTTCGTCACGTCCTCAAAGCCTCCGTCCGTAAAGAGATTGGACGTCGTAAGGCCGGAGGTGTCTTCGCTGACAGTCGCCGCTTTCGCGGTCAGTCCCCCGAATGCAGACGCGGCACACGTCGCCGCAAAGGTCAATGCCAATGCAAGTTTGGCCGCATTTTTGCCGAATTTTTTCATAAAATTCCTCCTGTTTTTTTATTTTAGATTTTGAAAAGCTCAAAATCGTCTACCCTGAGTATCTCCGCCGACGAAGAACCGTTAAAGCCCACCCCGACGGTGACAGTCGTCTGTTTTCCCGTGCGGAAATTAATGGTGATTTTCGTCCACTCTCCGCACTTCTCAAATTCCTTGCTGCGTATGGTGCTGTCCCCCGCCTTCGCAAACAATGTGATTTTTGAAGCAAATTCTTCGTTCGTGCGGACCATGCAGGAAAGGCTGTAATTGGTCTGCGCCTCCAAGTCTACTGCCTGAAAAACGTCCTGCCACCCCTTGGAACCGCTCAACAGCATACAGGTCATTCCCGTATAGGCCTCCTCTTTCATGCTTTCCGCCTTTACCCTTCCGCTCGCCGTCGTCGTCCAATTATTGTGGGGCGTACTGTTCAAATCGGTATATTTATAAGTGACGTGGCGCTCGAAACCCGGGTCTTGCAAGACGCGCATTTTATCCATTTCCTCTTCGGAAAAGGTCACTCTTTCCATCGGCTCGGGGTTCTTGCTGTTTTTATAGGGGCCTATCTCCGCCATTTTCGCTTCTTCGGGAATGACGAAGCTGAGTTCATCGTCTACATACGCCACCTTTCCGCCCTGCGCGGGAAGGATTTCCTCCATGAGCTTCACACAGGTATCCACGGTTTTATCCACCGTCATGTTCGTATACTTGAATTGCTGATTTTCCGTAATCCCCTGTTTATAGACGTCGTCCAGCGCGTCATAGCCGATAATCGTGGAAATGATGCCGAAGGACGCCGCAGCCGTCGAATCCGCGTCGTTCGCGCACTGAACGGTGATTTTCGCCGATTTCAAAGGGTCGCCTTCCCCGTAAAGAAGCCCGATAATCGTGAATGCCGTGCACATTTTCGCGTCCAATAAAATCCCGTCGTTGGGCCAGGGAATCCATTGATATTCTTCGCCCGTGTCGTTGAGGACATATTTCCCATAAATAAATTCAAACGTCTCCTGAGCTGTCTTCCCCGCGTCGTATTTATCGAGCGTATCCTCGATGACCAGCGCCGTCCAGGAGGCTTCCGGGACGGCGTTGAGGCCGGCCTCAATAATCGTCCGTACGTCGTCCGTGAAGAAGGCTTCGCCGTACATGGCGGCTATTACCTGCGCGCCGTAAATTCCGTCGCCGTAGGTACAGATTTCCGCAAATCTCTCCACGAGCTCATTGGAATATCCCGTCATATTGAGCCCTAAAAATCCGCCGAATGAAGCTCCGCACTGATAGGAATTTCCGTCGGGGAACCACGTCGTCAAATCCCCGCCCGCGGAATATTTGGGATACCCCGAATACGGGGGCGCATATCCGCGTTCCATCGCGTCGTTGTTCGAGCCTATCCAATACTCGAAATCGCGGTTATACATATCGATTCCGAGCTCCTTGCTCGTCGCGTCCAGCCCCAGCTTATCGAGCGCTTCAATTGCCGAAACGGACAGATAGAGATCGTCTTGATTATACCCCTCTATCTCCGTCTTTACCGTCCATTCGGGCAGGCGGGATTCGTCTATCCACATCTTTGACTTAAATTCCCAAGGATACGCATAGCCTACCCCCGCCATCGTCCCGACAATGGCTCCCTTTACCTTGTCCCGATAAGTTTCTACGGAAAGTACGGACGTCGTTTTCGGCAAATCCGCCGAAGAAATATGTTCGTATTCGTCCGCGTCTCCGCCGCTCTCCGAGGACGAGGAAGGATTCCCGCCACACGCCGTCAGCGCAAAGCAGGCCGTCATGGCCACGCACAGCACACCGAGCAGTCTTTTTTGTTTCATGTCAATTTCCTCCTGTTTCATTGACGTCAAAATAGTTTATCTTCACGACGCTGCCGTCTAAAACCGCCGCGCCGATACAGCCTTCCGAGTAACTCTCCCCGTCCGTATATTCCAGCCGAACTCCGCATGCCTCGGCCTCTATCCTTCCGCCCGAAACGCGCACCGAAAGTTCTATGGGAGAACCCATCCGATAGGGACAGGCAGCCGCCGCGAGCGTTTCCCGCCTTATCGGCGGCTCTGCCCCCGTATCCCGCTTTCCGACGCGCTTTTTCACGAGCCGTATTTCTCCGTCCGCAAAGAATATCCCGTAGCTCCTCGACGCGCCTTGAACGCGAAAAAGTATTCCCGCCGAATCCCCGAGACAGAGCGTCAATTCTGTCTTTAACGTAAAATCTCGCAGGGGAAGGGAAGTATATAATTCCCCTTCGTCAAAGCAACGGCCGAACAGACTCCCGTCTTCCAGCGTCCAGAGTCCCTTAAAATAGGTGCAGCCGCTGACTTCCTTATGTTCGAGGGAGTAATCCTCGATATATTCGCGGGAAAAATCCATACGATAATCCGCAGTGCCGAAAACGCCGAATCGCTCGATACAAGCCTCGCCCTCTATCAACAGCCCCGCGCGGTCTATCAGCATTTCCCGCTCGGCATCGATTTTCAAAGACAGTACGCCGTCGCCGACGCCTGAGCAGAAAACTTCGCCCGTATGTCGGTTTCGATAGAAAAGTCGGACTTTTCCGCCCTTCGCTTTCACCTTCGCGTACAACGTATTACCGGGGACGACAATGGGGGAAAAGCAAGGGTCGTAACGATTGTCATGCAAATCCGATTTCCCGTAGTACGTCTTGATATAAACTTGCGTCTGCGTTTCCGCCTTTACTCTAAGCCTCCCTCCGATATTTTCAAGCAATGCGCCCTCGGCACGGAAACCGTGCGTACTTCCCGGAAGGGCAAAGTCAAAATCGAAGCCCTTAGCAGTCGGAAAATATCTTGTATTGAAATCCTTAGCCGGCGGGAAATTCTTCGTTTCCAAATCCTTAACAGTTGAAGAATTTCTTGCGCCGACGATATTTCCACAATCCGTCGCCTTTTCCCGGATATTTTTATCACAATCGCAGACATTTTCTCGCCTCAACGCATATCTGCCGTCATAGCTTTCCCCGCTCAATTCCACCGCCGTGGCGGCGATGCTCTTGGACAGAGTAGGAATATCTACGATATTGAAGGCTCCGAGGACAGAGGAACAGAGCGTCGTATCGTTTACAGGAAGGCGCCACTTTTTTCCGATTTTTTCAAGGCCGCAGAATACGCCCAAAATCGTGCCCAGGTTTCCTACGTTACAATCGGTATCAAATCCGCTGTAATTGGCGATTTTTAACGTCCTTTCAAAATCTCCTTCCCCGTACAACAACGACATGACTATAATTGCCGCATTGGGAATAATATGGCAGTTTCCGCCAAATTTATCCTTCCAATAGCGCCGGCGTATATAGTCGAAACATTCCTTCTGCGAATTTCCCTCCCCGTGAAAACGAATAATATCCCTCGCCATTTTTGCATAGTCGCAGTCGGAGGGAATCGCGGAAAGCGCCGTGCGCACAATTTCCCCTATGCTCTTTGCCGTAAAAGCGGACGCTATGCACGCCGCCACGAACCGACCGCCGTAAACGCCGTTCCCGTCGTGGGAAACGCGCGACGCCTTCTCCGCTAAATCCGCTGCCGCACAAGGCTCTCCCGGATATACGAGCCCCCAGATGTCGCTGAAAATCTGACCGCCTATCTGCTCCGCCATCAATTTACCGTTCTGCAACATACTGCCGCTGCGCGGCGGGAGGATTCCCCGCGTCATATTCAAATAAGCGGTGTGTTCCGTGCTCACGCCGTACCCGCCCCACCAATAAAAGCCGTGCCGATAAGGCGCATAATTGAGCCACCCCTCCCCGATTTGCGCGGCGGTGACGTCTTTTAGATCGGGACAGTCGAGAAAGCCGCGATAGAAGAAAATGGGACCGTTGCTGTCGTCGTCGGCTGCAAAGTCGCGATAATCGACAAAATATCCTTCCTCGCCCGCATATTTCTCGGCTATCTGTTCTGCTGTCCACATCTCTACGGGCGCTCCGTAGCGAATCCCTATCGCTTTGCCGAGCCACCCCGCATAAATTTGTTCTACGATTTTATCGGTTATCTTCATAAATTTACTTTACACCTGTAATTTTGATACCCTGCATGATATAGCGCTGCAAAATCAACAGCAGAAAGACGAGGGGAATACACGCCACCGTACTCGCCGCCATTAAAAGATGCCAAGGAATAGAGCGGTCGGGTTTGAGGTACACCACTAACTGATTGATTTGATACAGAGCAGGATCGCTGACCACCATCGCGGGCCAAAGGTAGGAATTCCAATAGCCCTGAAAGACGCTGATCCCCATAATGACAAAGGGAGTGGCGGACATGGGCAGGAAAATATTCGCGTAAATCTTGAACCTTCCGCACCCGTCTATCCTCGCCGCGTCTTCGAGCGACGTCGGCATGCCGAGATAGAACTGCCGATAGAAGAAAATCGACCACACGTACACCACGCCCGGCAATATGAGCGCCACGACGTTATTCGTCAGATGCAGCGTACTGACCACCTGAAAGCAGGGAATCAAAATGGCAATATTCGGCACGAACATCGTCACCGCATAAATCGACCACAATACCTTCTTGAAGGGAAACTCCAATCGGGCGAACACATAGGCGGCGGAGGAATTGATAAATAAACTCAATACCAGCGACGTCAAGGCTACCGTCAGCGTCAAGCCCAGCGCTCCCACGAAGGACGAGCCCTGCGGGAACAGGAAATAATCGGGATTGGAATAATCCAGATTCTGATAGGTAAACAGCAGTTTATAGTTTTCAAACTTCCATTCCGAAGGGAAAAAGCGGAAGGGTGTAGCCAAAACCTCCGTTTTGGACTTGAAGCCCGAAATCGCCATCCACAAAAAGGGAAACAATCCCATGCACGCGATGAAGATACCCAAGACAATCAACACCGCGGAAATTATTTTTTTACGCATAGCGACTCACCTCAATCCAAAGATTTTTCGGAGTTGACGACGCGGAAGACCACAGAAGATATAGACGTCAGAACAATCGCCACCAATACCGAGCCCGCATAGGTCATTCCC
>CAKXBD010000016.1 GCA_934871445.1 uncultured bacterium
AACGGGCTGAGAACAGAACGGGCGGAGAACGGAACGGGCGGAAAACGGAACGGGCGGAGAACAGAACGGGTCGGAGAACGGAACGGGCGGAAAACGGAACGGGCGGAGAACGGAATGGGACGGAGAACGGAATGGGACGGGAACAGAACGGGACGGAAATCGGAATGGGACGGAAATCGGAATGGGACGGAAATCGGAATGGGACGGAAATCGGAATGGGACGGAAATCGGAATGGGACGGAGGACAGGGGCGGAAGGGAATAAAAAAGGATACCCGCGATATTAACCGCGGGTATCCTTTTTTACGCTTCTTTTTCCTTTGCGCTTTTTTATACTGTAACGTTTCTCCGTACCGTCCGAAAAACAGAAAATAAATTCCGAATCGTTCATTTCTATTCTTTCCCAAACTTTTATGTCTGTATACGTATTCGGAAGGTTTTTGAATTGCTCCCATTTATCTTCTTTTTCTGTCATTTCAATATTCCTAATATGTATCAATTTTTGTCTTTTTTGATAAAAGTTAGGCATAATAAGTATGTTATGACAACGATGGAATTATTCAGCACAAGACTGAAAGACTTATTAGCCTATGACGAAAACACAAAGACGGAAATTTCCGAGGAAACTCTTGCCGACGCAATAGGAGTAGATGTTGCCATTGTTTACGGTTATTTGAGAAACGAACATCTCCCTTCTTACACGACGGCCCTTCGGTTAAGAAAATTTTTCCGCCTTTCCTTGGACTTTCTTTTCGGATTGAGTGAGGACGATTCTCCCGTCAATATTCCAAAGGAAGAAAAACCTTTCTCCGAAATTTTCAAAGCTATCTTACAAGAAAAACATATTTCCAGATATAAACTCAAAAAGGAAACTTCCCTCGCGAGACAAAGTATCGACGATTGGTATCACGGGAAAAGAATTCCGAAAATCGAAAGTCTTTTCGTCCTTGCAAAATATTTTGAATGTTCCTTGGACGAATTGACGGGATTAAAAGATTAGCACCTTATTCTACCGTTATTTTCCTCTCGTTTCCATTTGAAAATATCAGAATAAGCGAATTTCCTTCTGCTTTTACCTCCGCTTCTGCTTCATCGCCGAGAATGACTTTCAAGTAATCCAAAAGTTCTTCTTTGTTCATTTTTACTACTCCTTGATTTATTATGTCTCTATTATAAGCCTAACATTTCCAAATGTCTAGCATTTTTGATATGAATTAGGCATAATTTTATAAAAAAAGAAAAATTATGGAAATTAATAAAATCTTTTCCGAACGGTTCAGTGAATTAGTTTTTGAAAGCGGTATTACGCCGAAAGAATTAGCGGCTGTATTAGCGATCGACCTGACGGACATTTACGCATATCTGAAAGGGAAAAATCTTCCGCGTTTAACCGTGGCCATAAAGGCAGCGGATTATTTTTGCTGTTCCATGGACTTTTTATTCGGAAGGAAAGACGAATTTGAGAAAATTCATTGTAAACCCGCAAAACCATTTTCCGAGTGTTTTCAAAAATTATTATCGGAGCGAGGTTGCAAGCGGAGCACGCTGAAAAGCGCCAATTTATTTGCCAAGCAGACCATAGACGACTGGTATCACGGCAAAAGACTTCCGACAATCGAAAATTTAATCGATTTAGCCGAATATTTCAAATGTTCTCTCGACTACATTTTACAAAGAAACGACTGATAAGCAAAATTGACAAAAAGGGATTAAACAAATCATCCGTTTTATTTTGTCTATTGACTTTTACCGCCCGCCGTGATATAATGATTTCAATGAATTAACGGGAAGGAAATTGGTATGAAAAAATTTTGGGGAATCTGTTTGACGGCCCTTTTTATCGGTTCTGTTCTGACCGGTGCTGTCGCCTGCGGCGACGATACCATGGAAAACGCACATAAAATCAGCGCGACGGGAAATGAAAATATCTGCGAGCATTGTGGGCAAGCTCTTTATGAAGGTGAAATCGAATATACTCTTTCCGAAAACGGAAAATATTATATCGCCGATATTGATTCCGCGAAAGGAGACGTCATCGTGCCCGGATATTATAAAGGGATAGGAGACAAAGACTATCTGCCCGTCCTGGAAGCAACCGCCAATTCCAGATATTCGCTGGGAAATGTGGAGCTTTCCGCAGTAGTTGAAAAAATAGACATCGCTCATGAACACGGAAACAACTGTTCTCAAATTTTTGTACCGGCGGAAAATCCTTACTATAAAACCATAGACGGAGTATTATTCAACAAGGACGAGACGAAACTCGTCTGTTATCCCGCCAAAAAGAAAGCTACTTCCTATACGGTACCCGATACCGTAAAAGTCATCGGAGAACGCGCTTTTTCTATGTGCAGTCATTTAGAAGAATTGATTTTACCGCAAAACGGCTCTTTGAAGGAAATACAGGAATGGGCGTTTTATGCCTGTGAAATTGTTTCCCTCGTCATTCCCGCAAGCGTAGAAAAAATCGGGAACGATATATTTACAAACTGGGGATTGGGTGATTTTACTCCCACTGTCTATATTCCTTTTGAAAAAGATCAGCTCCCCGAAGGCTGGGAGGCCGATTGGCTAAATATTATATGCAATATCGAGTTTGTCTACGGCTATACGGGAAACTGACAAATCATATAAAAACCAGCCGTCCGAATTTTCGGACGGCTGGTTTCTTCTTTTTGTTCGCTTATTTCTTCATCGCGGCAACCTGTTTTTTGACTTCTTCGTCCAGGTTTTCGCTCTTCTTTTCCAAGCCTTCGCCCATGACATAGAACACGAAACGATTGACCGCCGCGTTCCCCGCCGCTTTCAAAAGGTCGGAAACCGTCTTTTTATCGTCCTTGATGAACACCTGCTTCAAAAGGCAGTTCTCCTCATAGAACTTCTTGATTCTACCGAGAACCATTTTCTCCGCAATCGCTTCCGGCTTGCCCTCGTTGATCGCCTGCTGTTTGAGAATTTCTTTCTCCCGCTCCAAAGTCTCTGCGGAAACTTCCTCTTCCGTAAGATATGCGGGCTTCGTGAAAGCAATCTGCAACGTGATTTCGTGCGCTACTTCCTTCGCCGCATCCGTCGCTTCGCCCTTCATGTCCAGCATGACGCCCAGCTTTCCGCCGAGGTGAATATAGCTCGCCAAAAAGCCTTCCGTCTTATATACCGTAAAACGTCTGACCGCAATCTTTTCGCCGATGATCGCAATCTGACCTTTCAAATATTCCTCTACGTTCGCCGCACCGTCGATTTTGCACGCGAGCAGCGCCGCCGTATCCGCAGGATTTTCCTTCGCGATTACCTTCGAGATCTCCGTCGCGATTTCCCCGAAACGAGGGTTCTTCGCCACAAAGTCCGATTCACAGTTGATTTCGAGCAATACGCCCGTATTACCGTCAATATAGCACGAAACAATTCCTTCCGCCGCAATACGAGACGCCTTCTTTTCCGCCTTCGCGATTCCGCGCTCTCTCAAAAGCTCCGCCGCCTTCGTCATGTCTCCGTCGGCATCGGTGAGCGCTTTCTTACAATCCATTACGCCCGCGCCCGTTCTCTCGCGCAGCGCCATTACATCCTTTGCTGTAAATGCCATTTTCTTTATTCCTCCTGATAATTACGCATTCGCTTCCGAAGTTTCCGCCGCCGGCTCTTCCGCTGCCGCGACGACCTCTTCGATCGATTCGGGAGCCGCCGGATCCTCCGCTTCCGCAACGGGCGCAAGCGCCTCGGCACCCTGATTCGCTTCGATCACCGCGTTCGCCATGACGGACGAAATCAATTTGATCGCGCGAATGGCGTCGTCGTTGCCCGGAATTACATAGTCGATTTCATCGGGATCGCAGTTGGTATCCGTAATCGCGACTACGGGGATTCCCATCTTTTTCGCTTCTTTTACCGCGATCTCTTCGTTGTGAGGATCCACTACGAACATTACGCCCGGAAGGCTCTTCATCTTCTTGATACCGCCAAGGTTGGTCTGCAATTTCGTCATTTCCTTTTTGAGAAGCATGACTTCCTTCTTGGGAAGAAGGTCAAATTCCCCGTCGGCTTCCATTTTTTCGAGTTTTTCAAGTCTCTCTACACGCGAACGCATGGTCTTGAAATTCGTCAGGCAGCCGCCCAGCCAACGCGCGTTGACATAGAACTGACCGCATCTTTCCGCTTCTTCCTTGATTGCGTCCTGCGCCTGCTTCTTCGTGCCTACAAAAAGAACCGTCTTACCCGCTTTCGCGCTCTCGCATACGAACGTATACGCTTCCTCGATGAGAGATGCCGTCATCTGCAAGTCGATAATGTGAATATCGTTTCTCGCCGCAAAGATGTACTTCTTCATCTTGGGGTTCCATTTTCTCGTCTGGTGTCCGAAGTGGACGCCTGCTTCCAGAAGCTGTTTCATCGTGATAACTGCCATAATTCAATACCTCCGTTGTACCTCCCCGGTTGGCGTTACAGCCGCAACGATATCCGCACTCAAAAATTTTACGGACACGGAATGCGCGTCAAAGTCCGGGTGTGAATTTTTAGCGTTTCTATTTTACCATATCGGACGAGCCTTGGCAAGCTATTTTAATGGCAATAAAAAATTTTTCAAAAAAATTTGCCTCCCAATTTTATATACTCCTTTTCAGATATGAATTTCTTTAATTCTTCGTACCTCCTCAAATATCGGAAACCATTCTTCGAATTCGTATCGAATTTCAGATTCACGAATATCTTTATATTCTTCTTCAAAAAATATTTTTTTTAAACTCACTCTTTTTTTAAAAGCTATTTCTCTTAACTTCAAAACAATTTTCGGACTACGCAGAGGAGAAATTTTTTCCTTTTGAAAAAGCACAAATTCATATTCGTGTCCAGTCTGATGATATTGCATAAACTGCGCATTAACTTCTTCTTCATATTGTACAAATAATTTTCTGTTTTCTTCTGCACATTTGATTAAGCGGACAAAACTTTCATAATGTTCTGTAATTTTCAGGCGAATAAATTCTCTTTCACCGCACGCCGAAGAATCTGTATTTTTATAAAATATCACTTCGTCACCGTGTT
Source organism: uncultured bacterium (assembly GCA_934871445.1). GTDB lineage: Bacteria > Bacillota > Clostridia > Christensenellales > Borkfalkiaceae > Scatosoma. The sequence continues at coordinate 5,037 of CAKXBD010000016.1, forward strand.
CAACCGTTAAATTTTTATCTTCAAAACAGATAAAGCGATATTTCAAATTGATTTGTTTTAATTTCTCCCAAAAAGGATTGTTTATAATACGTTCCGGCACCTCTTTTAAAATTTGTACTCTTTTTTTAGACCATTCATAAGAATTTACCCAATATTTCGTACCGTTAATCGAAAAATTTTTCTCAAAAAAACCTGTCATAGAAAAAGAAGGCTGAGCCCTCCTGAATTAAACCGAATCAATATAGGGCTTTTTCTCTTTAGGATGTCTTTCGAAAACTGTTCACAAAAAATTTCCGCATTTAAATTATCTATAATGCCTTTTTTTACAAGCAATTTTAAAAATTTGAAAACTTCGCGCTCTGCTTCCGGGTCGTTTAACTCTCTATATACTGCAATTACGATTATTAAAGAAAAGATATAGCTTATTAAAAATACTACAAATACTACAGATTCTACAGAAGCGAGAATCAGAGCTACGGATATCATTATAAATAAGAGTATTGTTATAACCTCGCCTATCTCAACATCTCGACCATTAATCCTATTCTCCCAAACTCCCGCTAAATTTATTCCTATAAAAGGAGCTAGTATGCCATCACAAACGATGATTCCCAGAAAATAATCCATAATAATTATCCTCTTTAATTCCAAATTTCGGGCAAGTACCCTATTTCGCATACATAATTCCGAAAAGCCCTTAAAGCGCTGATTATCTTATTATTGTTTTTATGTCCCGTTTCCGATTTTTCTCCGACATCATATCGATTGACGATTTCATCAATACTATCCATTAGATTTATTCCCTCCATTTGTTCTTCCAAAATCACTTTTTTTATGATATTTACATATATTTCAACCGTACTGGGTTTTCCCGACGGCGTTTTTTCTTTATATCCTTTTTCAACAAGATATTGCCTAAACTCTTCAAATAATTCCATTTCTTTGACCTCCATATTTATAGCAAACAGCTATATTTTTTTATCATTATATAGCAAATTGTTATAATTGTCAAGAGGTTATTAAGAAATTAAAATGAAAATATTTGAAATACGATTAAAAGAAATGCGCAGGCTTTGCGGCTATACGCAAAAACAAATGGCGGAATTTCTAAAAATTACACAACCTTCATACATTCGATATGAAAACGGAAGCTCCGAGCCTTCACAAGAAAACCTTGTTAAAATTGCAGATATTTTTGATGTCTCCGTAGATTATCTTCTCGGAAGAAAAGATTTTTAATTGCATTTATTGAGAATTTAATCCCCCCTTCGCTTCAAAGCGAAGGAGGGCATATGTTCTTTGTATACTGACTGTTATAGAGCTTCGCGTAAAAACCGCCCTCTTCCAGCAGTTCTTTATGCGTTCCGATATCGACGATTTTTCCGTTATCCACCGCGATGATCATATCCGCATTTACGATCGTCGACAGGCGGTGCGCGATGACGAAACACGTCTTGCCTTTCATGAGCTTATCCATCGCTTTCTGAATGAGGATCTCCGTGCGCGTATCGACGTCGGAAGTCGCTTCGTCCAATATCAAAAGCGGTTTATCCGACAAAAACGCACGCGCGATCGTCAAAAGCTGTTTCTGACCGCCCGAAAGCGACGTCGAATCAGTGATCACCGTATCGTACCCCTTCGGCAGGAGCCTTATAAACCGATCGCAATAGGCAGCCCGACAGGCGGCCTCTACTTCCTCTTTCGTCACTCCGTCCCTGCCATAGGCGATATTTTCGTACACGGTGCCTTCAAACAGCCACGTGTCTTGCAAAACCATGGAAAATTGTTCGCGTACGTTCTCGCGGTTCATCTCCGAAATGTCAAAGCCGTCGATTTCGATTTTTCCGCTTCGGGGATCGTAAAAGCGCATCAGCAAATTGACGATCGTCGTCTTGCCCGCGCCCGTGGGGCCGACGATCGCCACTTTTTCGCCGGCTCTTACAGAAAAGCTCAGATGTTCGATGAGCGGCTTTTCCGCGGTATAGGAGAAATCCACGTCCTTAAATTCCACGTTTCCCGCAATTTTTTCGGGCAGGAGCTCCGTTTCGACCGACATCTCCTCTTCGTCGAGAAATCCGTACACCTTTTTGGCCGCAGAGCCTACGTGCTGAATGGACGAAAGTCCGTTTGCGATCTGCATGAGCGGGCCGGAAAAGTTTTTGGAATACAGGACGACCGTGACGACCGTCGCCACTTCCAGCGTTCCCGACACCGCGAGGAGTCCGCCGAGCAGACACACCGCGATAAACGAGGCGTGATTCGTGAAAGAAATGACGGGCTGAACCGCAGAGGACAAAAATACGGCACGGCGGTTGACTTCCGTGAGTCCGTCGTTGATTTTTTTGTGCTTTTTCTGCATAGTCTCTTCCATGTTATAGGATTTTACGGTCTCTATTCCGCCGTAATCCTCCTCGACACAGGAATACAGTTCCTCGTAACTCTTCCACATTTTATCGTAGTAGCGCATGCTTTTGCGGGCAATTACGGTAGAAATGACCGTGGACAGCGGAACCAGAAGAATGACCGCCAGAGCCATCGGAACGTTTTCGTAAAAGAGCATGACCGCGATGGCCGTGAGCTGCAAAACGCCCATTAAAAGCACGTCTATCGCCTCGTGTATGGAGTTTCCCATCATGGAGACGTTATTATTTACGCGGGCGAGAATTTCTCCCGTCTTGGTCTTATCGAGATAGGACACGGGCAGGCGGGAAATCTTATCCGCCATCGCAATGCGAAGCTGACACGTAAAGCGGCGGGAAACCACGTTATTGAGCGTATACATTTTCAGCCATGAAAAGAAGGAATACACCGCGTAAATCCCCGCCAGCACCGCGAGCGGGACCGCGAGGCTCTTCAAAAACGCGGACGCATCGGCTCCGTCCGAGCGGATAAAGTCATCCGCTTTTCCGATGACGCTGCCGATAATCTGCGGGGAAAGAATATTACACGCGATGATGACGAGCGCCATTCCCACTACGGCAAAAAGCTGAAAACGGATTTTCGATACGTCCGCCAGCATGCGTTTCAAAACGCCTCTTTTCGACGGCTTCTGCATTTCTTCCAAAGCGCTCACCTCCCCGTTTCGGACGCGCTTCGGCGCGTTTGAGAAAGATAAATTTCCCGATAAATCCCGCAGGAGCGCATCAATTCCTCATGCGTGCCGCCGGCGTCTATCCTTCCGCCGTCGAACACGTAAATTTTATCGCAGTTCATCGCCGTCGTCACTCGCTGCGTAACGATAATCTGCGTCTTGCCCTTCAAGCGCTCCGCCAAGCAGGCGCGAAGCCTTGACTCCGTGAGAAAGTCGAGCGCGGAAAAACTGTCGTCGAATATGTATACCGCCGCGGGCTTCAACAGCGCGCGCGCAATGGCCAATCTCTGTTTCTGCCCGCCCGAAAGATTTCCGCCGCGTTGGGTCGTAGGATAGTCCAATCCTTCTTTCTGCGCCTCCACAAAATCGATGAGCTGCGCGTCGGAAACGGCTCTGAGAACTTTCGCGTCCTCCGCTTCACGGCCCGCCAGAACGTTTTCCCGTATCGTTCCCGAAAATATCGTATCCCGCTGCAAAACACAGGAAATATTCTCCCGAAGGCGACGCTCGCCCAGCGTTTCGGCGAGGGTTCCGTCGAAGGAGAGCTCCCCGCCCGTCGGCGACGCCAGCCCCAGCAACAGGCGGACCACCGTACTCTTTCCCGAACCCGTACCGCCGATAAACGCTATTTTCTGACCGGGCAAAATTTCCATGTCTATCCCCGAAAGCGCATCGTCGGAACCCGCGGGATAACGATAGGAGACTCCCTTTAAGCGGATTCCGCCCTTCAACGGCGGCTGCCCTTCCGCACGCGTTTCGGGAACGGAATCCGCCGTCAGGACTTCGGATATGCGCATGCAGTTCACCTTGGCTCGGGGAATTTCCGAAACGGTGAAGGAAATACTCATAATCCCCGACATAATCATGCCCACGTATTCGATGACCGCAAGAATACCGCCCGCCGTCAGGCGGCTGTCGGGCAGGGAAAGACGATAGGCTCCCACGTACAGAATGAGCACCGTCACGAGGTTCAAAACGAGCATACATACGGGACTGATGAGCCCCGCCCGAATATTCGCCTTGATGATGTTATCCGCCATGACGTGCGTCGCTCGGTCGATTTTCTGCTGTTCCGCTCCCTCGCGGTTGAATGCCCGCACGACGCGGATTCCCGAAAGGCGGCTCCTGATCAGCGCGTTCTGCTTATCCATGTATTCGTCGGAAATTTTCCAAAGCGGATGAATACGCCGCGAAACCAAAAGAACCACCGCCAAAATGACGGGCACGAACGCAAACAGAATGAGCGCTAACACCCAATCTTTACGAAAGGCGAGCGCCGTGCCCAAAATCATGGTGAACGGAATGGCGGAAAGAGCGCTCAAAAGAGTGTTGATGACGTCCCCTACCCGATCCACGTCTTCGATGGAACGGGTAATCAACGCGCCCGTTCCCATCTTTTTGAAAGTATCCGCGGGCATGGAATTCACCTTCGCGAAAATTTCCGCGCGAAGGTCGCCGCAAAAGCGGGCCGTCGCACCCTGCCCGATCTTATATGCGAACACGATTAAAATCACGTCCGCAACCGTCACGGCCGCCATGACCGCACATGTCCTATAAACGTAAGAAATATTTTTCTCCCCGATTCCGTAATCGACGATATTCGTCATCAGCGTCGGAAGCGCCACCGAACACACGGTGGACAACACCAGCATGACGAATGCCGCGGAAAGCGGCAATCGGTATTTTTTGAGTCGACTGAGTATATCTTTCATTCTTTTTTCGATTTCCTGTCAATTGTGTTTCGTGTCATATTTTTTGTGCGAGAGTCGGGCGGAGACGAAAAAAACAGAACATTCGGCAAACTATCAATGCGAAAATTTGCTTCCGAACGTCCCGACGACGCAAAATATCGCTTCAAAAGGGTATGGGAAAAGCGTTATTTTTTCGCAGACGGTGTATCGGAATCGGGCGACATCGAGCCTACGCCGATCAAATTATCCACCGGCAGAGAAAACAAAACCCCGCCCGCGTCCGTTTTCAGCCCCGCAGTCTCCTGAATCGCCCGCATGATGGGCAGTTTTCCCTCGCGCTTCGTCAGAATCATCAGAATTTCCGTCTCCTCTTGAAACGTTACCCCGATAAGCTGCTCCGCTTTCCGATTGTTCAGCGTCGTCGCGTGTATGAGCGTTCCGCCCGCCGCGCCCGCTTCCCGCGCCGCATTCATCGCTTCGTCGGCAAAACCGCTCTGCATGGCTGCTATCACCAAATCGTAAATTCTCGAATTTTCGTTCATTTTTCTTTCCCTCCCCGCCGCGGCTTCCTTCGGCGCGGCTTTCAAAAGTCCGTTCGCGACGATGCTCGATACCCCCGTCAACGGCATGGTAAAACAAATCCCCTTCCCTACGAGATACAGCTCCATTTCTTTCTGTATCCCCTCCAAAATCATCCTTTCCGAGGTCTCCGGAATCAGCGAAAGCACCATTCTCTTGCTCGTCTCCCCGAGACCGAGATAGTCCAGAACCGCCGTGCGCGCCGTACCGTGCGCTTCAAAGGAATAACTCAGTGCCGCGCCCGAAGCGTTGCACAGTTCCACGACCTCCGCGGCGTCCTCCTGCCCCACGATTCCGACAAGAAGTTTCAGTCGCGGCGGCTGTCCGCCCTTTGAACGCAACGGATTCGAACCGTCTTTCTCCCGCACTACGCGCAGCTTTTTCAGCTTTCCGCCCGCAAACCCCTTTTTCAATGTCAACTTTTCAATCCCGCTCATGTCAGTCCACCTCGTATTCCACAACGTCGTCCTCTTCGGAAAGGAAATTCTTCTTATATGTCGCCGTCTTACGCCTGTAATGGATTCCCAGAATCTGAATACTCACGAGCGGCGCCAGCGCTACGAGCGCCACGCATCCGAACGCCAGTGTCATAATCTCCGTCGGCGCAAGCACGGAGCACGCTCCGATTGCCATGGGCAGTACAAATGAGGAAACCATGGCTCCGCTGGCGACGCCGCCGGAGTCGAACGCGATCCCCGTAAACAGCTTGGGCGTGAAAATCATCAGCACCAGCGCCGCGGCATACCCCGGAAGCAAAAGCCACATTACGTTGAACCCGAGAACGATCCGAAGCATGGAAAATCCCAGCGCCGCGCAAACGCCGATACACAAGCCCTTCTTCATCGTCGAAGCGGAAACCGCACCCGCGGACATGTGCTCCACCTGTTTATTGAGTACGTACACCGCAGGCTCGGCCGAGACGACGAAATACCCCAAAAGCATCCCCACGGGCACCAACAGCCAGCCGTTCCAAAAACCGGCAAGCGCTTTGCCGATTTCCCGCCCCACGGGCATGAACCCCACGTTTGCGCCCGTCAAAAAGAACGTCAGTCCCGCAAACGTATATACGAGCCCGATAATTACCTTTATGAGCTGACGGCGGGGAAATGCCCGCGTTATTAGTTGAAACAATACGAAAAACGCCGCAATCGGCGACAGCGCGCGAAGCACTTCCAGCGCGTATTCCCCCAAGCCCCTGCCGTAATCGAGAAAGGCGCTCTGCGTCGTCTCGGGCGGCACGATGTCCGATACGGGATATTCGCCCCCCTGCGCCTTATAAATAATTCCCAAAACGAGCACCGCCAGAATCGGGCCGATACTGCTCAAAGCCACAAGGCCGAAACTGTCGTCACCGCTCTTTTTACCGCTCCTCACCGCCGCCACGCCTACGCCCAGCGACATGATAAAGGGCACCGTCACGGGCCCCGTCGTGACTCCGCCCGCGTCGAAGGAAATCGCCCAAAAACTCGACGGAACCGCCGTGAGCGCCAACGCGAACACCGCCGTATAACATATCGCCAGCAGGGCGGAAAGACTCACGCCGAACACGATTCGCAGCATCGCCGACATGAGAAAAAGCCCCATTCCCACCGATACCGTGACAACCATCACCATATTTTCGATGTCGGGAACCTGTTCCGCCAAAATTTGCAAATCGGGTTCCGCCATGGTCACGATGACGCCTATCACGAAGCTGACAAAGGCTATCAGCCATACTTTCTTGCTCTTGGTCAGCGTCGAGCCTACCCTTTGACCGATGACGAGCATGGACATGTCTGCGCCCAATGCAAACAGCGCCGTTCCGAAAATCAAAAGCAGGACCCCGACGGCGAACAAAAGAAATGTGCCCGTCTCCAAGGGCGTCAACGTGAGAGACAACCCCAATACGATGAGCGCTATGGGAAAAACTGCACGAAAAGCCTCTTTCAGTTTTTCTTTCAGCGCCTCCGACATTTCCTTGCGCCGCTCTTTGAGTTTTTCCCTATCCGCCATATTATCTCCCCTTTTCAAAATTTATTCTTTTCTTTGTGAAAAAACCGCTTGCCTGTTTCGGGCAAGCGGTTTTTGGAAAATAAAAATTTTGCAAGCAAAATCCGTATGCGGAAAACAATCAGTCTTCCGCCCCGTCCAATTTCTTTGCGTCTTCGCTGTCTTCATACTGCTCGTACTGATTACAGAATTCCGCAAATACTTCGTCCATCAGCGTTTCGTCTTCGAGCGGAAGAAGCTCCTGTTCGTCTCCCTCGCCTTTAAGCAGGAACATCACCACTTCGTCCTCCTCTTCCTCCGTCTCCGGCTCCGCTTTCTGGAAAAAGCAATACCATTCGCCCTTATATTCGATTGTCCCGATATGGAGATATTTCTCCACATTCCCTTCGTCGTCTTCGAGTTCGAGAATATTATCCTCGTACTCTTCGTCTTCCGTCAAGTTTTTCATGCCCATTTCTTTCACCTCTATTTATTCTTCTTCATGCGGAGCAGGTACCCCTCCAATATATACGACGCCGCAATAGAGTCTATCGTCTGCTTCCGCTTCTCCCGCTTCACTCCGCCTATGATCTGCACTTCCCGCGCCTGCATCGTCGTGAAACGCTCGTCCTCCAACTCCACGGGCAATTCGCTCGTCTCCCTAAGCGCCTCCACGAATCGACGGGTCTTTTCCGTCTGCACGCTCTCCGTCCCGTCAAAATTGACGGGCATTCCGCACACGATTACCCCCGCGCCCCTGTCCTTCGCAATCTTCGCTATCGCTTCCACGTCTGCCTGAAAATTGCGCGTACGAAAATACGTCTCCGCGGGAATTGCGTATTCGTTGAACGGGTCGCTCACCGCGACGCCGATCCGCTTGTCGCCTATGTCAAAGGCTATCGCCCGTTTTCCTATCATAAAAGCATTATAGCACAAAACTGTCCCCCGCGTCTATTGTTTTACGCAAACATTTTTTATTTTTTTCATTTTTCGCCGCGACGGACTTTACATAAAAACGCGGCGGTTAAAAACCGCCGCGCCGTTAAAAACATGGCCGAAAAAATTCATGCGTTTCGGAAAATTGCTTTCCGCATGACCGAAAAAATTCGTCCGCTCGGGGAAAATTATTTTCCGCGCGACTTCTTCTCCGTCTTTTCCATGTCGCCTTTACTCTGTTCCCCCTCTCCGCTCTTTTCCGAAGATTGGGAAGAAAATATGCCCTTTCCGCTTTCAATGTCTTTCAGCTTCTCGTCCATCATCTCGTCGAGACGCTGTTTGACTTCCTCCTGCCCTTTTCTTACGAGCGTGCGCATCTTACAGCTATTCGCCGCAAGCAACGCTCCGCCTACCGCACCGAGCAAAAGCCCGATTGTAAATTTCTCCATATTCAAAAAATCCTCCTTACGGAAAATTCGCTCCGCGCGGATTTCCCGTACAGTCAGTATGAGTCTATTTACTCGGATTTATTCATAGCTTTCGACAAATTTTGACAAACAAAAACTTTATCCCCCTCAAAAAGACGGCGACGTCCTTTTCAAAAGTCAAGATACAGAAATACGTCTTTCCGTTCCGTCGGAAAATGTAATAGAATATCTGAAAGCAAGACTTTCAGATATTCTATTACACTCTTAACGTCCATTATTTCACCTCCTTTTTTATTATTATAAATGATTATTACACATAAATCAAGCGAATAATGATTAATAATCATAAAATATAAATACATGGAGGAAATAATGATTACGCTTGAAAACATTCAAACCCGACTTATCCAAGCGATTAGAGAAAGCGCCTTAAAGCAAAAAGATATTGCTAAACAGCTGAACGTTGACCCTTCCAATATTTCCCATTATGTAAACGGAGATATTTTACCCTCTTTGGATACCTTTGCAAATCTATGTAAAATCATCGACGCAGACCCTGCGTACATTCTTTGTCTTTCCGATAGATAACGTCGTCAATTATGAGCAATAGTCATTATTGCAGAAATCAAATGATTCATGCTCATAAAATAAATTTGGAGGGTTTGATTAAATGATTACACTCGAACAAATTCGTAAACGATTGATTGAATCAATTCGGCAAAGCGGCATGACGCAGACGGAAATCGCAAAAAAGTTAAATGTTTCTCAATCGAACATCGCACATTATATCCGTGGGGATATTATGCCCGCCCTAGACACGTTTGCCAATCTTTGCGATATTTTGGACATCGACCCGGCTTATATCCTTTGTCTCGAAGATTGACGATAAAGCGAGGGGGCCCGGAAGAAAATTCTTCCGGGCCCCCTCGCTTTGAATTTTTTATATCTCCCTGAACGCGGAACGGCGGCGCAGAGCCTCGTTTTCGCGTTTCAAACGGGAATTTTCCGCCGAAAGGCGCGCGTTCTCCTCCTTCAAAGACTGCGTCAGTCTGTCGTAAAGCGCGTTGATTTCATTCTCCAAGCGACGTTGCAGAAAATTTCTGTCCGTATCCTTTCCCAGCCCCATTTCCGAAGCGATTGCGTCGATTCGTTCGGGCTGCTTTTTCAAAATATTCCTGTATTTATTCTGCAACCTCAGCATGAGCTTATCGTCACCTTTCGCGATATTAGAAATCGCGCGGCGGACGGAAATCCCCTTGCTCTTTTCCGCAAGAATACTCCGAAGCGCTTTGTCCGTTTCCTCTTCCGTAAATTCACGGATCTGCTCCACCGAAAGCTGCTTCCCGTCCAAGAGCTTTACCACCCTTTCGTCCTTCTTCGGGTTCTTCATGAGCGCGTAATAGTAATTCCTTACGCTCCCTTTCGCTCGGCCGTGCTGCGCTCCGTATGTCTCGAAAAGATACGTCAGCGTCTTTCCCGCCTGCTTGCCTGCCCAAATGTATTCCACCAAACTTTTGGCCTCTTCTTCCGTGTAACCGTTGATCTTATTCATGAGTTCACCTCCGTTTTGAAGGAATTATTAACATATTTTCTTCGATTTATACATGTCCGACAAAATAAAAGAATATATTTAACTATGAAAATTTATTTTTTATCCTCCCGCCCCTGCGCGCTCATGCTCGGCGGAGTCTTTTTCGGCATGACTGACGGCTTTGAACGCTTCGCCGAAATCGAACCCAAAGACAATGTATTCGCCGAATTTATTCCCGAAGGCGCTCTGCCCGTCGGCTTCTTCATTACGGAAAAGCTCCGTTTCTCTCCGCCCGATCACTGCGAAGTCTATATCCTCAAAGACGGCATCGCCGTATTCGCAAAATCCTTCCCCCCTTCCGACTTCTCCTTAAAGCTCGTCGCTCAACAGCGCTTCCGCGAAAACCTCGTCACCGTATTCCGACAAGGCGACTTGCAAATCTCCATAGAAACTTCAAAAGGATTCTTTGTCGCTCCCCTGTCCCCCTGTTTCGAGCCGTGCAAAATCTTTTGGGAACACGGCCTGTTCTTCGTGGAGGGGCAAGGGGCGCTCGCCGTATTCAACGCCGCGGGTGAGTGCGTCCTCAACGAAAAAATTTCCGAATACAGGATAGAAAACGACGTTCTTTCTGCCGTTCTCCCCCTTTCCGACAGCCGAGGACGCTTTGCGGAATGTGCATGGGCCTTGACAGATGACACCTGCTTTCAGACCTCTTTCAAGGTTCGCCAGACCGACACGGGAAAAGACGAGGAGACGCTGCGCGACGAACTCATACCGTATGCCTTTTTCGAAAGCGTGCTGATCGGCGCCGATTTCTCGGAATTATTGAGCGACGAGCTCAAAGAACGGGCGCAGCACATAAAAGCCTTTTTGGGAGATTTCGTCTCCGTCGTACTCACCGAACAGCCGAATACCTGCGGATTGGTACGAAAAAAGAAAGAACGGATCTTCGAAGTGCATTATTTCACCGCGGAGGTCAAGGACGGGAAAATCGTCGACATAAGAGGATAAGAAAACTGCGACGGCAGAAAACAACCGAAAATAAAACAAATCAAGAAGCCGCCTTTCCCGACGGGGAAGGCGGCTTATTCTTATTGAATATATATAGAATCAATATCTCTTAAAATTTATAGATTTTATTATAATGTGCGGCTTAGGAACGTCATAGCTCGCAGAAATTTTTGCGGACGACATGTACGGGTCATTCTCGTCTACCAAAACCGTGGTCTCGGTCGTAAACTCCGCGTCTTCCTCTCCGTATTCTTCTTCAATATATTGATTGATGTCGTCTTTCAACTCGTCCAAAACGTCCTTGCTGTCGTCTTCCAGCGTGGCAAACGTACAGTAATTGGAATTGCTCGTCGATGACGACGAAAGGGAAATATAGAACATGGACGTCGCGCTGTTATATTTATAGGGCTTCCAATCGTAGCCTTCTCCGTCCGCGCGTTGGGTCATGACCACGCCGTTATAGGTATTTTTGGGCGTGTAGTACATCGTCAAAGAACCGTATGTCTGTTTCAAGGCTCCGTTCGTTACCTGAAACCCGTTATCGGAAAATTCTCCGTACACGGTATTGACGGGGGTCGTTCTTTCCTCGTCGTCCCACACCGTCTGTGTGAGCTCCCATGTGGAAACCGTGGAAAAGTAGTCCTTTTCCACCAATCCGTTATTGTCCGAGACTGCCGCATCATAAGTGTATGCGCCCGTATACAGCGCGGAATCGGCCTGATAATCATGAATACACATGCCGTCGTAATAGCCCTTTTCCACAAGTTCCAAAAAGTGCTGAACGGTGGAAGGAGCGATTTTCCGATATAATTTATATTCCAGCGTATACGTTTTATCGTTAAAAGAGAGCTTCATTTCCACCTCGGGGTGGGAAGTGGTACATGCGGAGAACAGCGTCGCAGATGCGAACACACTGACGCCGATAAGCGCCGCGCTCATAAGTTTTTTGAAAGAATTACGTAACATTCGATTTCTCCATCGACGGATTTTTATACTTCTATATTTTACCCTTTATTTGCGTTTCCGTCAAGTACTTTTGAGCGATTGCCGCCGATTTTTACATAAATCTTTTGTTTTATACTTGTGTAGAACAGTTGTTGAGACTGTTTTATGCAAGTATTTTTATATAAAAGAAGGGAAAAAGCGGTAAGGAGCTATAATCTTTTACCGCAGTAGGTCAAGCATAACTTGACCGAATAAATTCCAACCGCGAGTGACGGTGTTGTAGTCACTCCCTCTTTGATACAACGGCGAATAGCCTTGTAAATAAAAAAATTTATCGGCGTATAGCCAAAGGAGAAAGAATTATGGCAGAAGTAAAGTTATGGAAGAAGCAGGCGAAGTATGTAGACAAAGACGGACAAGAACGTACCGCCACAAATTTCTTTGTTCAATGCGGGGGAATAATGGTTCCCGTGGAAGTAAAATTTTTTGAGGACAAAGAGACAGGCAGGGACGACCACTACCGCGAACGGAAAGTTCTCTTGACCGCCTTTGCGGAAATGTTACCCGACAAAGAACCGTCCTCAAAACGTCAAGACGTTACGGGACAAGCACCTGCAAAACAGCCCCCTACCTTACAGCCTTTGACGGATTCGGATATTCCTTTTTAAGGTACTTTGTTATGTTCATGGAATTAAGTCTGACAAAAGGACGAATTTGTATCAATGTGGATAAAGTGCTTTTCTTTTGTGAGACGAAGAAAGGTACTTCCATCACGTTGGAGGACGGCACAATGATAGACATAGACGAAGCGTATGACGAGATGATATTGCGATTTCAACGTCATACAGAAGGTACATTTTACCTAAAAAACACAATGGAATAAAAAAACGGGCAAAAGGTGCAAAAAGGTCAAGCAAAGCCTATAAGCCGAACATAGCTGAAAGGCTTATGACACCTAACAAAAACGGCACTTACGCCCGAGCCGCCGGGGCTTGTCCAAGCGGCTCGGGCAAAAGGTGCAAAAAAAGGCAAAAGGTGCAAAAAAACGGGTGTTTCAAGTCGAGAGGTTAAAAAATGTATTTGAAACAATGTGAAGTAGAATCCCGTGTCGAATATTTCAAAGGCGATATACAAGAGATAATCAAATCAAAAAAAACAATCAAGAAATGGGCGTACATATTGCATGATAAAGACGATACCGCCCCGCATTATCACATATATCTCAATTTCGGCAATTCGGGTGTAGACACAAAACAGGTCGCGGAATGGTTCGGACTTCAAGAAAGTCAAGTGAGTAGAATTCGCGGTCGTTCAACGGATATGCTGTTATATCTTACTCACGGGAACGACAGTCAACAAAACAAACATCAGTACTCCCCTACGGAAGTCATAGCAAACTTTGACTTTCAAACGGAAATCAAAAACGCAAAGATATTAGGCGATTTTGACCATTTCAGTTATCCTCAACAAATCGAATATGTCAACGGTTTACCGCTTTCGGAGAAATCGGCGGCGTTTAGGCAATTAGAGAATTTATGGAAATTACAATGCAAAATTTTAACTTTGCAAACAGACAGAGATATAGAAGTAATTTTCATAACGGGCAAAGGCGGAACAGGCAAAACGACTTATGCGAAAAAACTATTAAGGAAACGAAATTTAGACGTTTGCGTAAGTTCTTCCTCTAACGACCCTTGGCAGGACTATTTAGGTCAGCGCGCCATGCTTTTGGACGATTGCAGAGACAAGACTTTCGATAAATTTGAAGATTTTCTTAAAATTATCGACAATCATACTCAATCGAGTGTACAAAGCCGATTCAATAATAAATGTTTTAACGGCGAAGTTATCGTTATTACTTCCTCCGTCCCCTTACGGTATTGGTATCGCGGTAAAAATTCCAAAGGAATATACTTTTCTTTACAAGACGAAGATTTCGTACAATTATATCGCCGTATAACGATGTATGTGGAAATAACGAAAGAAGAAATCGCCGTATATCCCGAAGGTCTGACCGACAAAGGTTATCCGAAAGGCTTGGCGGAAACTTATGTCAATGATTTATTTGTAAAACAAGAACAAAAGCAAATTCGGAAACGGTCTAAGTTTGCAGATGTTTTCAAAGAGCTTTGCGAACCCGTAACGACGGACATTTTTGACACTCAACAATTAAGTATCTCTGACGAGAAATCGGATAAAAAATAAAAAATTTTTTGGAGGTAGGTTTATGGCATTTAAGAAACGCACGAAAGCGGAGGTAAAAAGCAAAAAGATTTTTTCTTGGGGAAACAAGACAAAATCGGGAAAAGACGCGAAAAGCGGAGTGACCGTGACATTTAATGACGGCACGGAAACGACGTTACTTAATCCTTCCGGAAAAGCGACTAAATATGTTTTTGAATTAGCTTCGGATTCTCGCGTAACAAACAACGGGGCATTCAAAACGGACGGAGACGGCAATGAATTATCTTTAACCGCGGAACAGCGCGCTTACCGTTCGGGGTACTTGGACGCGCAGAAAGACAATGCCAAAGCCTATAAAGCTGAGAAAGCAAAATCGGCGGCAAAGAAAGCAAAATGAGGTAACAAACAATGAAGAACGAACTTTATCAACACAAAAAGAGCGATATGGTGAAATGGATAATCACGTTTATTGTAGGCCTTCTGCTGATAGCGGCGGTAGCAGCCTTATTCATTAAATTAGACAGGCAGACGACCACGACGACCATAGGCGGCGAAGCGTACAGTATCGGTCTAATCGACGAGAACGGAGATTATAAAGAAGGCGATACCGCTATCTACATGAGAAAAGCAATCACGACGGACGGACTGAAATGCGAACTCAAAGACGATGCGAATATCAAGTATCAACTGTTTTTCTACGATAAAGACGGAGAATTTATTTCCGCAAGCGAAGAAAAAATATCGGATTGGTCGGGAGCGATACCCGAAAACGCGGAGAGCGTGAAAATCATGATAACCCCTATCGAGGACGAGGACGGGAAAGTGTCCCTCATGGAAGTGCTCGGTTATGCGAATCAACTGACGGTAACGGTCAATAAGTAAAACAAACAAAAAGAAATTAAACAAAAAAATAATAAAAAACGAGGTAAAAGACAATGGAAAAATCAAAGAAAATCAGAAGTATAGTAGCAGGCTGTTTGGCGGGCGTATGTTTGGCAACGGCGGGACTTGCGGTAGCGACGGACGGATTCAAGAGTTTTAAGAAAAACGATAATATTCAAATGGAACTGCCCGAAGATAATGGCGGAACGGTCATCGGAGAAAGCACGGGAAACGGCGTAAAAGTGATGAGCGCGAAGATAGCCAAAGAAGATTATGCGGAGTATGGTATATCCCCTCTCGCGGAAACGGCATATACTTTGACGGCAACGATTACGCCGTCCAATGCTACAATTCAAGACGTAGATTGGTCTGTTGAGTTTGTAAATAATTCAAGCGAATGGGCAACGGGTAAAACGGTAACGGACTATGTGACGGTAACGCCGACGAGCGACGGCGCATTGACGGCAAACGTCGAATGTCTGCAAGCGTTCGGCGAACAGATTAAAGTAACGGTAACGAGCCGTGAAATTTCCTCAGTGAAAGCAGATTGTACAGTGGATTATCAGCAGAAGTTTCAATCGCTTACCGGGTACATATCGCTTGATACTGCGTCGGACAAGAAGGCGGAATTTAGCGATACCTCCGATACTCGTCGTACTATCGCTTTCCCTCTTGCGGATAATTCGCAAAAAGAATATTTGAGTACGCATACGGGTGAAATCTCCATTACCCCGATTGGCTCCGACGTCTATACTCTCCCTATGGAATACGAGATTACAGAAGTTGAAATGAAACTTGCACCCAATCAAGCAAGAGGTTGGGCGGAGTATCCCGCAAATTTTACGACCTCTCACGGCGAGCTTTCGGAATTGGCGGGCGTAACGTATGAGGGCGGAAAATGCACAGGTAAAATGCAGGAATTTATGGGTGTCGCCGATTATTCCAACGGTAACGTTTCTTCGGCAAGAGAGAACCTTTACCGCTCTTTGAATGGCGCGAACGATAGCGACCGCTATTCGAATTTTGTCGTACATTACAATTTTAACGGTGAGGAAAAGACGTTTTCATTTGGGCTTTGCTATGACCTTACTACGTTGGGAGTAGCCGTAAGCGATGTAAATCTTTCGGACAGCAATATTATCTTTTAACGAGGTGAAAAAATGAGTAAAGCGAACGGCACGATAAATGCAATCGGAAAAATCATAACATATATCCTTGTCGTGTTGCTTGTACTCGGTATAGCGGGCGGTATATCTTATTTTGTCTTGCGCAATCAAGGCATAACATACTATGTGGAATACGGCGACGAAAAATATCTAGCAGATTCGGACGGCGGAAGTTTATATCTTCCGCCCTCGGATAAACCGCAATCCTTTTCCGTGAAATCTTTGACGGGCGGCGAGGTTAACTTTGATGTAAAAATCAATTCAAACAGCGCGAATAATTTTACTTTTGTGTATGACGGTCAACCGCAGAAGTTTTACGGTACAAACGAGGAACTAAACGATTATTCGGAAGTATTCGGATTAGAGAAAAGCGCGGACGGCTTTACGCTTTCTATCCCTGAAAACTTTACGGTTGAAGAAGCGGTAAAAATGAAATACGGCGGCGATATTGAAATACAAGGAGACTTAAACTACAACCTCTGTTATTTTGTAATAACCGTATCCGTAGACAAAACGACGGTAAATCTATGGTTCAATTTTACCGAATTAACGATTACGCTTGACCCGCCGTCAATAATCTTTTGAGAGGTGAACAAATGCGAAAGATATTGAAACAACATTTTCAACGGTTTTTATCGCTGTTTCTCCTCTGTGTGTTATGTATAGTAACGATATTGGGCGGGCGATTGTCCGCCCCTTACGCTTATGCCGAAAGCAACAGGGCTTTGGAATTTGATAAAACGAACGTCATGGACGATTTGACGGGCGCAACGATTAACGGCAAACCGTTTAATCTGTACGACTATCCGTATGACAGTACGGGCGTTATAAAGCACCCTGAAATCATGAACGTCGTGGAGTATTGTTATTCCTTTTATTCCAATGCGCGCGGGAATTACGGTTTGTATCTGTATTTCTATAATCCGCAAGCCTTGAATATCGATACGGACAGTAACGCGAACAAGGTACAGTTGGCTGTATCTTGGACGACGGACAGCGAAGGAAATATCGTTCCCGACGAATACGATAAATTTGATTTACGGTTTTGCTCTATGTCCGAAGGCGCAAGTTATGCGCGGCTGTTCTATAAATTCCGCGTCGTCGACCATGTAGGCGCGGACGGAAAGACGATAGCGGAACGGGTAAACAGTAACGAGAGACGTTACGACATTTCAGGTGTAGAATTAGTTACGGAAGGCAACGCGAACGCAACGGAATATACGGTCGGCGGTACATATCTTTTTACGGGTTATGCCAAAGGCTATGGCGCGGACGAAACCGCCGAAAGTAATCTTTCCTGCTCTGTTCGCAATTTGGAAACGATACGGCTCGACTTATCGGGAGAAACGGACGGCGTGGACAAACGCACCTATTGGCGCAGTGATTCGTCCTCCGCGGGCGCTCACCACCAAAATCAAATCAATTCCGTGTTTTTTGCTATCGATAAAAAGGTTTTGGAAAAATACGGTTATACCTTACAGCGGATTAAGGCGGAATGGTGGGAATATAAAACCCGTCCCGCTATCGTTATTGACGACCAAAGAATTTATAACGAGCTTCTCAAATGGAACGGTGTAGAAATTTCCGAAGATTACGACAGAACTCGCGGTTGGATGTTGTATAACTCGGATTACTACTACATGTACCCCTTATCCCGTTATCAATGGTCGTGGAACGCTCAAATTCAAGACAACCCGAACAATGTAGTTACTTCCGAAGATATAGATACGCTTTTGCCCCTGCTCTTTTATACGGGTGGCGTTGATGTAAATGATTACGTTCTGCTCCCCGAAACGTTACAAACCTATTTTGAAACGTATAACAAAAGTTACGTAAACGGACATTTACAATTCAACAACAAGGATTACAGCGCGGATTTGTTTGACGACAGTGTGGACGAAGGTCGTACTCGCGGTTATAACTTGCGGGAATTTGACATAAGCAATCCCGACGATTTTTGGGATATTCATTCCTATGACGATACCCATAGTTGGTGGGATAAACTTTGGGATTACGGTTTCGGAAGCATAACGACCGACGACAGTTACAGGGATATAAAACCCATAGAAATGGTTACGCCCGAACTTATGGCTCAATCCGATTTGGCGAATACCCTGTTCATCAATCCCGATGACGTTGAGCCTTTCAAGGATTATTACAATTCCGTAAAAGACGATTGCGAAGTATTTTTATTCCGCTATGCCGTTACAGATTATTGGGCGGAAGATTTATCCGTATTTGAAATCAATAGCGGCGAATACGGAACGCACCATGACGGAGTAGGCGAATTGCGGCAAGGCACACAATTCTTTGATTTCGACATTCTCGAATTTACGTTTAACAAAGAAGGCGTATATACGGTAATCCCTGTGGTTTCTTCCCCTATCGACCATATCAGCGGTTATACGCCGAGCGTAGAACCCGATGACACCGATTGGTGGAAAATCCTGTTGGCGGTTTTGGCTCTGATTGTTTTACTCATAATCTTTATGCCGATTCTGCCTTACGTAATAAAGGCGGTTGTTTGGGTCATTTTACTTCCCTTCAAGCTCATCGGCTGGATTATCAAGAGTATCTCCGATGCCGTTAAAAAGCGAAAACAATGAGGTGAGCCATGCCTAAGGAAAACAATCGTAACCGTAAAAATACAGGTTGGGCGCGTACAAAAGAATATCCGCATAAAAAACACCCCGCAACCTATCGGCGAAAAAGCGCGGGAAGCGACGATATTGAATATATCACTTTTACACATTCCCCCGAAGTGGATTTCGGAGAAAAAGGGAAAGTACGTACCGTACCCATGTTGGACAATGTAAGCCCGACCGAACGAAAAAAGAACAAAGCGGAAGGCAAGAAATTCGGGGAAAACCGTTCCTATGCCTATCCGAAAGTATTTGTAGGGAAGCGTTCTGCATTACAGAAAGAAAGCGACGAATTTGAACCTGTGGATTTTGATAAGAAGCGAATCGGAAAAATGTTTGAAACGTTCCCCCGCGAAAATGTTCCTGTAACCGGCGGAAAAGCCAAATACAAACAAGAGACCAGTATCATTAAAGCACAAACCACATATCCCTTACGTTTCTCATCCGTCAATTCCATTTTCATTCTGATTTCTATTTAAGTTTCTTGATTCAGCAAAAATGGCAAATTCCTGTGTAGAATTT
>CAKXBD010000017.1 GCA_934871445.1 uncultured bacterium
GTGCAAGTATCCTGATCGCAAGCGGTGTCAGCATGAAGGCGGTACAGGAATGGCTTGGACACAGTACATTCTCCACCACGGCGGACATTTACAGCCACTTGAATTTTTCGTCAAAGCTCGGCATTGCCGATACGCTTTCGGACATTCTCGCGGGAAATACGTCTCTTAAAAGGCAAACTACGCCCGATACGATAGAGACTATGCAGAAAATATTTTCGACAGCGGAAATAGAAAAGCCTGCAAACGAAAATCATTTGCAGACTTTTGAGGTGTTGGATGAGGACGACGAACCCGTTGAGGAAAATGCAGCAGCGGAAGTTTCGCAAGATGCCTCGCCCGATAATGCCGACGATTTATCTGTTTTCAAAAAAGCGAAAGAAGAAATGTCGCGGCTCGGTTTGGAAACGCTCGACGAATATTTTGAATATCTCGACTTTCAGGAACGCCTGCAAAAACGCCGCGATAAGTCAAAGAATATGGAGATGTAATGTTTCATTATTGGTTAAATCATTCTCCTAATTATATAGTTGCTTACAAAAGATAAATTATCTTTTAATATATCAAAATTTATTTTAAGAGCAAATTGCAAGTCAGATAAGCTTGTTATTGCATTAAAAAAGAGCGAGTTTAAACAATAATTTTTTGAATACATTGTTAAATCCAAATTATATAATAATTCCGCATTTTTATATATAAATGCTTGTTTATCGGAGGATTCATTAATTGCTTTTATTGTTTTCTCTCTTAATTCAATTAACGCTTTTGGCATTTCTTTATCTCCTCTAACTGGTGATTGGCTTCAGTTACAAATGCTTTTCGAAAGTTTTCTTTGTTTATTACGGGGAAAGAAATAACTATATATTCTGTCTTTAATCCAAATAGAGTTTTCTTTTTGATTTTACGCAATTCATTAAAGATATCAGTTGTGTTGTAATTACCGGCATGCGCTATAAAAATTGGTATTCCAATTGTTTCAATTTTTAATTCATCAATAAATTCACTAAAAGTGTAACATAAATTTAAATATTTTTGAAATTCATCTAGAAACTTTGGATTACGACGGAAATTTGTGTTTGTAATATTAAAATATTCCTTACTTATTTGAGCCTCATATTTTTCCAAAGACTTATTAATTAATTCAACACCGTTGGATAAATTAGATACAAATTTTGACTCTCCGAAAAATAAGCATTTGTTTTCCAAAGAGCAATGAACAGTATCAATGCCATATACTGGCATATTAGGACTAGTATTTAAAGCAAATTTTCGAATTACGCAGTCTAAATTAAAATATGTATCTAATATGATGTTAAAAATATATTCACCAACTCTTCCCCATTTATCTTTTCTTAAATCGGTGGAAAAGTTAATCAGTTCAGCATCTAATATTGCTTTAAGTGAGGGGTCTAAAAGATCATTAACATTAATGACTTTTTCAAAATCAATAAATTGAATTAGACGATCATAAATTTCTCTGTAGTTTTCAATTGAAAGCTCTGTTTCCACGTCGATATTGAAAGTAGTATGCGCATTGATAATTTCTGGTGATAATAAATATTCGCATAGTTTACCATAAAAATCAGGTTGAGTTATATGGATATATCTAAATTGCTTTTCAGTATACTCACTATATACATCAAAATCTTGAAATCTAGAACAAGTAATCATTTCAATTTCCCATATCTATAATTATTAAATCAATTATATCATTGTTATCATAAAAAATCAAGAGCGATTGATATAACAAAATACCGAGCCTAGTTAAAATCATTTTAGGCTCGGTATGGCGGAAGGTGAGGGATTCGAACCCCCGGACCCTTGCAGGTCTCCAGTTTTCAAGACTGGTGCCATCGACCTCTCTGCCAACCTTCCGTGTTAAAATTGCCGAAAAATCGGCAATTTTTTATTCAGTTTTGCGTTTCTACAAGTTTTGACCGCTTGTTTTGCAATTTGTAGAAAAGTTTGTAGAATTTACGGCGTTCGCAAAAGGTTTGTAGAAAACTGACTTGCAAATCGACCGCTTTGACGGTAAATATTTTACCACAAAATACAGGGTAAAATCAACCGCTTGCGGGGCAAATCAGCCGAAGTACCGTTTCCGTTGTAGAAACAAGTAGCGCGTTTAGACCGCTTGATTTCAAGCGCATTTCAAGACCGCCTCGTTATGACCGCTTCGATAACACTCCGTATACTTTCGGCTTTTATTATACCTCCTTTTCGAAGAATTGTCAATGATTTTTCACTTTTCCAATTTATTTTTCCTATTTCTGTCATCCATATGCCTTTTCTATTTGACATCCCTACGGGTTTGTGCTACAATACTCTCAAAGATTTTTCGGAAAAACATCATGAAACTGAAAACAAAATCGAAACTATCCGTTTGGCAGTATCTTTCTTTGGGATATCTGTCCGTCATTCTCATCGGAAGCGCTCTCCTCATGCTTCCTTTCGCCACCAAAGACGGAGAGTCTACTTCCTATATCAACGCCCTCTTTACTTCTACTTCGGCGACCTGCGTTACGGGACTCGTCCCCTATGATACCAATACTCATTGGAGCATTTTCGGCCAGGTCGTCATTATTCTGCTCATTCAGACGGGCGGACTCGGATTCATGACTTTTGTTTCCGTGCTCATCAACATTCTAGGAAGAAATCTCGGACTCTATGAAAAGAAGGCCTTCATGCATTCTGCGGGAGAAGGCAATCTGAGCGGCATTCGCCGATTGATCCGACGCATCTTCATCGGAACCGGCATTTTCGAGGGGTTGGGAGCTGTATTTCTTTCCATTCGTTTCATCCCCGATTTCGGGATCGGAAAGGGAATCTATTATTCTATATGGCACTCCGTTTCCGCCTTCTGCAACGCAGGGTTCGACCTCATGGGAGGTTTATTCGGAGGCGAAAAATTCGTTTCTTTTACCCATTACGCCACCGATCCCATCGTCTCCCTCACCATCTCTTTTCTCATCATTATCGGAGGTTTGGGATTCTGCGTCTGGGGAGATATTGTAGATACCAGATGTAATTTCAAAAAATTCCGTCTGCACACCAAAGTCGTGTTGTTTGTCAACACCCTCCTTCTCCTCATTTCTACTTTGCTCTTTTTCTTTTTCGAACGAAATAATCCCACTTACGGGGATTTCTCTTTTGGGGATAAATGGTTGGTAGCATTTTTTAATGCCACTACTCCTCGCACGGCCGGCTTCAACACCGTTGACCTCTCCTCTCTCTCCGACAGCGGATACCTTTTGACCGTCATGCTCATGTTTATCGGCGGAAGCTCCGGCTCTACCGCGGGCGGTATTAAAGTAAATACGCTCGCCGTTATTCTCATGGGAATGATAGCGGCTTTCCGCGGACGCAACGACATCGATATCGGCAAGCGCAGAGTTGCCTACTCCCTCGTACATCAGGCTCTTGCGATTTTCGTTTCCTGTCTCATTGTCGTCATGACCGCCACTTTATTCATCTGCGCCGTCGAACCCGATACGGTCGCTCCTTTCAAAGAAGTACTCTTTGAAACCGTATCCGCAATCGGAACGGTAGGATTGAGCATGTCTCTCACCCCCGTGCTGTCCGCGGCATCGAAAATTATTCTTATACTGTTAATGTATACGGGCAGAGTAGGGATTTTGACGCTTGCGCTCGCGTTCGGGGAAAGCAGAAAGACATCGGAGGTCAGAAAACCGCTCGACACTCTTTTGATAGGCTGATCGATACAGAAGTTTTAAGGAGTACAATTTACTATGAAATCCATTTTACTGATAGGTATGGGAAAATTCGGCCAAACGTTGGGCGAAAGATTTCTGAGTATGGGCGACGAAGTGATGATCGTAGACAAAAACGAATCCATCATCAACGCCTTAGCCCCCAAGTATACGGGCGCCCTCATTGCAAATTGCATGAATGCCGACAGTCTCGCCACAATGGATATTCCCTCATTCGATATCTGCGTCGTGGCAATCGGAGACGATTTCCAATCCTCTCTCGAAATTACTTCCCTGTTGAAGGATTTGGGGGCAAAATACGTCGTATCCAAAGCGACCACGGAAATCCAGCGGAAATTCCTCCTTCGCAACGGCGCCGACGAAGTCGTTTATCCCGACCACGATATCGCCGAAAAGCTGGCCGTTAAGCTCAATGCCGCAAAAGTATACGATTATATCGAGCTGGATTCGGAATACTCTATTTTTGAAATCGCCGTCCCCAATGAGTGGTACAAAAAGAAAATCGTCGACGTCGACCCGCGCAGAAGATACGGCATTAATATCCTCACCATTAAAAAAGACCATGCCATCGTTCCCTCCCCGGACGCGGAATATTTATTCTCGGAAGGAGATCACATGGTTGTTTTCGGAAATACCGAAAAAATTCTCGCTTTCGCAAACAAGAAAAAGAAATAAATCGTAAAGAGCGGACAAAAAACACAGGCGGCATGGAAACGAGACAAATAAGCCGCCGGATTAAAACAGATCAATCCTGAAACACGGCGCAGAAAGAAAACAAGACATAAAAATCCCCCGCTATGCGGAGGATTTTTATTATATTATATTTTATTATAACCGCTCGTATTTCTTTTTGAATACGATCCCCGCGATCATCGATGCCGCCGTAAGGAGCGCGCACACCGCCGCGCGAATCAAGCCGCCCCAAGAAAATTCGGACGCGAGATGTACGGCGACCATGAGAAAGCACACAACGCCCACCCAGCCGACTATGAAAAATATATTTCTCAGGGCATGGCAGCGCGCTTTATCCCGAAAATCGGGCTGTTTCCGTTCTTCTTCGGGCGCGGCGTACTTATCTAAACCGTAAATTCCGAAAAACAACAGTACTCCGCCGATCGCCGCAATACCGAACCCTATGAGAGCTTCCAGCCAGCCGGAAGCAAAGGAGACGAAGCCGTAAACGCCTCCTCCGATCGTCAAAAATCCCCCCGCGATCACTTCGCCGATCGCCGAATCGTATCTTTTCGGTCTTCTTCCGTAATCTCTCATAATCCTTTTTCTCCGTTAGCCCTCTGACTCTCAGCGGTGACGTCCCTTGAAAAACAACGCTACCGTTCCCGCGCCCGCATGCGTACCGATGACGGGACCGATATAGCTCACTAAAATTTCATGGCCGGGGAATTTTTCTTCGAGGAGACGAATGAGATAATCCACATCCTCCCGGCAATCGCCGTGACTGATAAAAATGGGATCGTCCTTTTCCATCGTCTGCAATGCTTCCATATACTTCACGAGCGCCTGAACGGATTTCTTTCTGCCCATCGTCTTGGATACGGGCACGAGATGCCCCGCGTCGTCCACGTGAAGTACGGGCTTGATGTTCAGCACGGAGCCCATCACCGCGGTAGCCGTGGAAACCCGTCCGCCGCGTTTCAAATGGAACAGGTTATCGACCGTAAAATAATGGCAAATATACGGTTTAAGTTTCTCGGCGTATTCCGCCGTTTCCTCTATCGTCGCCCCCGAATCCGCCTTTTTCATGACGTAATCCACGAAAAGCCCTTCGCCCATGGACGCACAAAGAGAATCCACCACCAAAACCGTCCGATCGGGATATTTTTCTTTGAGTTCCTTCGCCGCTACGCGATAGCTCCCCTCTGTGCCCGAAAGTCCGGAGGAAAACGCGAGAACCAAAACGTCCCGACCCGCGGAAAGAAATTTTTCAAAATGTGTCTTTGCCGCCTCCGCCGTCACCTGATAGGTCGTCGGCATGGCTCCCGCACGGAGCTTTGCATAAAACGCTTTGGCGTCGATTCGCTCCCCGTCCTCCCCTTCATAGTTGACTCCGTCCATCAAAAAGCCGAGATGAACACACTCCAGCCCGTGCTCTTTATAATATTCTTCGGGCAGATCGCAGGAAGAATCCGTAACAATTTCAAAAAGTCTCTTTCCCATAAGTATGTACTCCTTATTTACATGCTATTATAATCCATTTTACATCTGTCATTATACTATATTTCCTTCTCCCTGTCAAGCCTCCGCCGTTTTCACTGACAAAAAAAGGGATTTTGTTCGGATAAAAAGCCCTTTTGAAACGAAACGGGAAACAGGGAACGAAGGGGAAATGAGAGAATTGAGGAATAGGCGAACGAACAGATGAACGGACGAACGGACGAACGGACGAACGGACGGACGAACGGACGGACGGACGAACGGACGGTCGAACGAACGAACGAGCGAACGAACGGACGAACGAACGAGCGAACGAACGGGCGAACGGGCGAACGAACGGGCGAACGAACGGGCGAACGGACGAACAGGCCAATGAACGGAGAGACGAAAGGTTTTCGACAAAGATAAAATCGCCCGGTTCCCGAAAAGCTCGCCCTATTTGAGCACATTGAATTTTTTGACTCTGTCCGCCTCGAACGAAACCGTCACTTTGTAAACGCCGCGTTCGCAGACGATTTCCATATCGGGAAGGCCGTTTAGCTCGAAATATTCCCCGAACGTTTTGGCAAAATCTTGCAGGACGAGAGATTTACAACCGTCGCTCATAACCGATTTATCCGACTGAATGACATTGTTCGTGCGCGCGTAATTATCGTTGATTTTTCTCATATTTCCCCTCTCTCAGAGTCCCTTTCGGAGCAAGCGGCGGATATTTCCGAATATACCCGTATACCGCCGTGTGACGTCGTACAGCCGCTGTTTTTCCGAGAGCAGATTGCCGGCCAGCAATTTGAACGCGCGGGTCTTATCCGAAAGGTTATGGAGAAATACGTCGTCCTCTTCGGGAAGGATTCCCAAGACGGGTGTTTTCAAAATCTCTTCGATTTCCTTGGGGGAAAGAATCTCACCCGAAAGAAGCATATCGCCCCGAACCATATTGATTACGACGGAAACGGAAGCGAGCTCGTAGCTCTTCAAGACGGTAATGACCTTATCCGCGTCGCGGAGCGCGGATATATGCGGCGTCGTCACGACCAAAGCCTCGTCCGCGGTCGCAACCGCGCGGTGAAAGCCTTCGTCGATCCCCGCGGGACAGTCGATAAAGATAAAATCGAACTGTGGGGAAAGCGTGTCCAGCACCAATTTCACCGCCTGCGGAGAAATATACCGTTCCGGTGCGGAATGATTGCTGGCGAGAATATACAAATTTCCGAAATCGGGGTGACGGATGAGCGCCTGCTTTGCGCGGCACCGCCCCTCGATGACGTCCACAATATCATAGACGACGAGATTTTCCACTCCCGTCACCACGTCCATATTATTCAGCCCGAAATCGGTGTCGCAGAGTATGACTCTCTGTCCGCGCCGAGAAAGCTGTGCGCCGAGATTGGCGGCCACGGTCGTCTTGCCTACCCCGCCCTTGCCCGACGTTACCACGATTTTTCTTGCCATATGTACTTCTCTCCCTGCCGTTTTTCCGTATTGCTTTTTTCTGCAAGGATAATCATACCATACGGCCGTGTGCTTTTTTTGTCATTTTTTCGGCTTTCTTCGGGGTTTTCGTCGAAGCCGCCCAAGAGCCGACCCAAACCGTTAAAGCCGCCGACGGGAACTGACCGCAACCGCCGAAACCTTCGACGGGCTCGGCGGCAACGGCTTTATTTATTGCGCTTATAGAGCTCCGAACAGACCTCCGACAGCTTCACGTCCTTCTCGCGCAAAAGCACCATCATGTGATACAGGAAGTCCGCCGCTTCGCCGATGACCTCCCCTTTATCGTCGTTCTTGGACGCGATGACGAGCTCCACCGCTTCTTCGCCCGCCTTCTTGGCGATTTTATCGATTCCGCGCGCGAACAGAAAGCTGGTATACGAGCCCTCCTCGGGATTCCGCTTTCTGTCGTCCACGATCCGCTGCAATTTGCCGAACATCTCCGCGCCGATTTGGTTATCCTCCCCCTTCACTTGTTCGGAGAAACAGGTATACGTACCCATATGGCACGCCACGCCCTTCTGTTTGACCTTTAAAAGGATACAGTCTTTATCGCAGTCGAGATAAGCCGTAATCACCTTCTGGGTGTTGCCGCTCGTTTCGCCTTTCTTCCAGAGCGACTGCCGAGAACGGCTGTAATAGTGCGCGTACCCCGTGGAAAAGGTCTTTTCTACCGCTTCTCTATCCATATATGCCTGCATGAGCACTTCGCCGCTCTCGTAATCCTGTGCGATGGCACAGATAAGGCCCTTCTCGTCGAATTTCAATTCGTCCAAATTTACCTTCTTCGTTTTTGCATCAACCATGATAACCTCCTCTGACGGAGATTCCCCGTTCCGACAAATAATTTTTCAGTTCCTTTATGCCGAGCTGCCCGAAATGGAACAGCGACGCCGCGAGAGCCGCGTCCGCTCCGCCTTCCTCCAAAATTTCGGCAAAATCCTGCTCTTTGCCCGCCCCGCCCGAGGCGATGACGGGAATATTCACGAGCGACGAAACCGCTTTCGTCAGCGGCACGTCGAAGCCCTCCTTAGTTCCGTCTCTGTCCATGCTGGTGAGGAGGATCTCCCCCGCGCCCAGCTTCTCCGCGCGGACGACCCATTCGAGGACGTCTATCCCCGTATCGATGCGCCCCCCGTGCTTATAGACGTTCCATCCGCCGCGGCCGTTCGATTTCGCGTCCACCGCCAGCACCACGCATTGGCTGCCGAATTTCAGAGCCGCTTCCGAAAGCAGCGAAGGATTGTCCACCGCCGCGGAATTGACCGCGATTTTGTCCGCCCCGCAGGATAGGAGCGAAGAAAAGTCCTCCACCGAGGAAATTCCGCCGCCGACCGTCAGGGGAATAAACACCTGCTCGCTGGCGCGGGAGATGACGTCCAGCCGCGTCTTTCTGCCGTCCGAGCTCGCCGTGATGTCGAGAAAAACCAGCTCGTCCGCGCCCGCCGCGTTATACGTCTTTGCCGCCTCTACGGGGTCGCCCGCGTCCCGCAGGGACACGAAATTCACTCCCTTGACCACTCTGCCGTCCTTGATGTCGAGACAGGGAATAATCCTTTTACAAAGCATCTTCTCCGCCCCCTTTGAAACGGGCGACCGCTTCCTTCAAATCTATCTTTCCCTCGTAAATCGAACGCCCCAAAACAGCGCCGTAAACGCCCTCTGACGCGAGCTTTTCGAGGTCCGACAGGGAGGCTATCCCCCCCGACGCAATCGTTTTAAGGCCCGTTTTACGGCTCAATTCGGCCGTTTCCTTCGCCGCAACGCCCGAAAGAGCTCCGTCGCGGGAAACGTCCGTGAAAACGCAGTATTTCACGCCGAGCGAACGCGCCCGTTTCCCGAACGCCTCGCCCGTCTCCTTTCCCGTTTCCGTCCAGCCCTTGACGGAAAGAAAGCCGTTGCGACAATCTATTCCCGCGACGATTTTTTCTCCGAAGCGGGCGACAGCTGCCTCGAAAAGCGCGGGGTCGGTATGACATACCGTGCCGAGGACGACGCGGGAAACGCCCGTTTCGAGGCGACTTTCGATTTCCTCCATCGTGCGGAGCCCGCCGCCGCTTTGGACTTTGATTCCCAAGGCGACGATTTCGGACAGAATTTTATCCGCGCGGCTTCCGCCGTCGAACGCGCCGTCGAGGTCCACGACGTGGAGCCATTCCGCGCCCGCGTCCCGCCACCGTTTCGCCCTGTCGAGCGGGAGTCCGTAATCCGTGACGAGCTCCCTTTTTCCGTACAGGAGCCGCACCGCGCGGCCGCCTAAAATATCGATTGCGGGAAACAGTTTCATGCCTTCACCCCCTTGACGGAAAGAAAATTTTTGAGGAGTCTGAGCCCCGCGTCCCCGCTCTTTTCGGGGTGGAACTGCACGCCGTAGACGTTTTGCCCGTTCCAGACCGCCGCCGCGTACCGCACGCCGTATTCGCATTTCGCTATCGTGTCAAAGTCTCCCGCCGCCGCGTAATAGCTATGGACGAAATAGAACTCGCTCCCTTCTTCAAGCCCTTCAAAGAGCGGAGAACGGAGGGAAAAGACGCTGTTCCAGCCGATTTGGGGTACTTTTCCCGACGAAAAGCGGACGACGTCGCCGCGGCAGAAGCCGAGCCCCGTATTCTCTCCGTCCTCGAACGAGCGTTCCAGCAAAAACTGCATGCCGAGGCAGATGCCCAGCACGGGCGTATCCTTCGCGCGGGATTTGACGTAAATATCCAGTCCGCGCGCTCTCAAAGCCGCCATTCCCTGTCCGAAAGAACCGACTCCCGGCAAAATCAGGCGGTCGCAGGTATCCAAAGCGGAAGTTTCCGAGGAAATCTCCGCGCGTTCGCCCAAAAATTCAAACGCTTTCTGCACCGAGCGGAGATTGCCCATTCCGTAATCGACAATCCCCGTCATTCGAGCACTCCTTTCGACGAAGGAATCTTATCCGACGTGACCGCGACGGCTTTCTTTATACACCTTCCCAGCGCCTTGAACACCGCCTCCGCTTCGTGGTGGCGGTTGCCGCCTTTCAGCATCTTCACATAGGCGTTCACTCCGCCGCGGTAGCAGAACGCCCGCAAAAATTCCTCTACGAGCTCCAAGTCGAACGTGCCGCATTTTCCGTTTGCAAGGTCGGGACAATCGAAGGAGAGATACCCCCGCCCGCTCAGATCCACCGCCACGAGCGCCGCCGTTTCGTCCATCGGCACTACGCAGTCGGCAAAGCGCTCGATGCCCTTCCTATCGCCCAGCGCTTCGCGGAAGGTCTCGCCCAAGGCGATGGCGACGTCCTCCGTCGAATGATGGGCGTCCACCTCCGTATCCCCGCGGCATACGACGGATAAATTGATTCCCGAATGCGTCTTGAACAAATCGAGCATGTGATTCAAAAATCCCACGCCGCTGTCCACGGCGCCCGCGCCCTCTCCGTCCAAATCCAGCGAGAGGAATATTTCCGTCTCGTTCGTCCTTCTCTTTGTTTCCGCTTCCCTGCGTCTCATGACGTCCGACCTCCTTTTGAAAAACTCAACGCTTTTTCAGCCTTATTTTCACCGCATTGGCATGCGCGTATAATCCCTCGTTCTCCGCCAGACGGACGATGTCCTCCCCGTCCGCCTTCAACGCTTCCGCCGAATAGCGGATAACGCTCATCTTCCGGCAGAACGTGTCCCTGTTCAACACTTCGAAAAAACGCGCCGAACCGCCCGTGGGCAGAATGTGGTCGGGGCCCGCAAAGTAGTCCCCTACCGGCTCGGGCGTGCATCCGCCCAAAAAGACCGCGCCCGCGTTATGAATAAGCGGCAAAAGTCCCTCGGGGTCCCGCGTGTAAATTTCGAGGTGCTCGGGCGCGATTTTATCCGCGAGCGCCGCCGCTTCCTTCAAGTCCTTCACGACGACGATTCCGCCGCCGTGCTCCAAAGAATATTCCGCGATTTCCTTTCTGGGAAGAAGCGCGCACTGACGCGCGGTTTCCGCCGCCAGAATATCCGCGAATACTTCGTCGTCCGTCAGCACGATCGAGCGGGAACGCCTGTCGTGCTCCGCCTGAGAAAGCATGTCCGCAGCCACATATGCCGCATTCGCCCCGCCGTCCGCGATAATGAGGATTTCGCTCGGCCCCGCCAGCATATCTATCCCGACCTGACCGTAAACCTCCTTTTTCGCAAGCGTCACGTAAATATTCCCCGGCCCCGCCACGACGTCGACTTTCGGGACGCTCTCGCTGCCGCAGGCAAACGCCGCCACCGCCTGCGCTCCGCCCATTTTGAACACCGCCTCCACGCCGCATTCCTTCGCCGCCACCAGCGTCGCGGGATGAATTTTTCCGTCTTTCGCGGGCGTCGCCATATAAATGTGCTTTACCCCCGCCGCCTTCGCGGGCAGAACGCCCATCAAAACCGAAGAAAACAACGGCGCAGTGCCTCCGGGGACATAAATGCCCGCGCGCTCCACCGGACGCAATACGTAACCCGTCGTCCTGCCCGTTTCGTCCGTGCGGACGTCTCCTTCCGTCGCTCCGCGGGAATGATATTCCAAAATCCGCTCCTTCGCGCGGCGGAGAGAAGAGAGTAGATCGGGCTCTATCGCCGCATACGCCTTCGAAAACTCCTCCTCGCCCACTCGGAAGGTGTCTTTCGTAAGGCGGGTGCCGTCGAATTTTTCCTCATAGCCGAATATCGCTTCGTCGCCGCGTCGGCGAACGTCGTCGACGATTTTCCGCACCGTCTCCGCCGCTTCCGCGTCGTCGAAATTACTCCGCTTCAAAAGTTCGCCGCAATTTTCGGCCGTATAAATTTTCATGACGAAATCTCCTCTTTTGATTTTGAAAAACAGTTTTATGTCGGACAACGGAAACAGGGAGCCGTAAAAACCTGTCAGATGAGCGCCGTGCCGTTTCGGGAAATAGATACGAACGAGACAAGGAACATGCGGATTTCCGACGGGGAGTTTACTTTGCGTAAATGACTCGAGGAAAACGCAAATGTGACGCAGTATCGCGAAGTATATATTTTCCGAAACTATCCGACGATTGCTTTCATTCTGTCTATAATCGGCAAAATCACGTCCGCCTTCCTCTTCAAGCTGACTTTATTCACCACCAGCCGCGCGGAGACGTCGAATACCTCCTCCAAGACCGCCAGCCCGTTTGCCCGAAGCGTCGAACCCGTCTGCACTACGTCGAAAATCACGTCCGAAAGCCCCGTGACGGGCGCGAGCTCGATAGAGCCGTTCAACGGAATGATTTCCACGTCCTCGCCGCGTCCCGCGTACAGCTTCCGCGCGGTATGCACGTATTTCGTCGCTACCCGAAGGTGCGGGTTAGTCAAAAGCTCCTTCTTCTCGGGATAGCCCGCCACGCACAGTTTACACGGCTCGAATTTCAAATCCAGCATTTCGTACAGATCTTTCTCGTGTTCGAGAAGGGTGTCCTTTCCGACGATTCCCATATCCGCTATCCCGTATTCCACATACGTGGGAACGTCCGACGGCTTCACTAAAAAGAACGAGAATTTTTTATCCGCGCTTTCCAGCACCAGCTTCCGCGTGTCCGAAAAGACGACCGACGCATCGATACCGCATTTTTCAAAGAGCTCCGCGCTCTCGTTCGCCAGCCTGCCCTTTGCGAGCGCCACCGTAATCATAAGCGTTTCACCCCCTCTTTCTCCGCGACGAGAACGCATTTCGCGTTTCTCTCCTCCGCATAGCGTATTCCCTCTTTCTCGCTTCCCGTATATAAATCGGCGGTCTTTCCCTCCCCCGTTAAACGGAGGTACTCCCTGTATGCCGTCGCCTCGGCGCCTTCCTTTGCCACGATGACCGCGTCGGGCGCGGGGAGCTTTTCCACCTTTCCCTTGCTTTCCAGCGCCATGAGAATGCGCTTCAAGCCCATGGCGAACCCCACGGCGGGGATATGTTTCCCGAAATCGTCCGCGAGATAATCGTAGCGGCCGCCGCTCAGGACGGGCGCGCCCAGAGCGCCCGTCAGTCCCGTAAAGACGATTCCCGAATAATAGGACAGGCTCTTGACCGTTCCCAAATCGAGAGAGACGTATTTTTCCAAACCGAATTCTTTGAGGAGCGCATGCACCTTTTTGAGATGTTCGAGAGCGGAAAGCGCGCCCTTATCTTCCGTCAGCTTCTCCGCGCGGGAGAATACCTCCTCCCCGCCGAACAGCGACGGGAGAGAGAGCAGAGCCTCCGCCGCGCGGCCGTCCACTCCCACTTCCTTCAAGGCGAGCATCGTACCCACCGAGTCCTTGGCGTTGATGGAAACGCGGACCTTTTCCGTATACTCCTCATTCACGCCCAACCCCGAAAGCAGGCCCTTGAAAAATCCGACGTGCCCCACGTCTACCGTGAAATCGTCGAGTCCCGTCTCCTTCATGCACTCCACGGCGAACGCGATCGCCTGTGCGTCGGAAAAAGCCCCGCTTACGCCCAAAAATTCCACGCCCGCCTGCAAGTACCCGCGGCGGGACATGTTTCCCGCCGTCTCCGCGTTGTTCCAGACCTCCGAAACGTATGCGAAGCGCCCCGAAGGGCCTTTGAGCTTCGTCGCCGCAATCCGCGCCACCGCGAGCGTCATATCGGGGCGGAGCACTAACAGCGAGCCGTCGCCGTCCGTCATCTTAAACATTTGGCTCTGCGGGATACGGTTGCGGATTTCCGCAAACGTATCGTAATATTCGATGGCGGAGCTCTCCACGAACCGACAGCCCGCCAGACGAAATTTATTTTTCAGTTTTTCCGTAAGCAGGGAAACGTTGTAGTAGTCTTCGGGCAGCAAATCCTGCACGCCCGCAGGCAATTTATAATGATTCATACGCAATAATTAAACTCCTCTTTCATTATACTACAAAATCCGCGTTTCGTCAATGTTTATACAAAGAAAAAAGCCGCGGAACGCAAAACTTTTCCGCGGCCCGCGGCGTCGCCGATTTCAGTTGAGCACCACGTCTTTCAGGCTGTTATATTTTTTGAGCGCCGCTTCGCGAAGTTCCTCCGTGTCGTAATGCCCCTCGAACGCTTCGTCCGACATCTTCTTCGCCGCGAAAATCACGTTGGCGGGATATTGCAGGTTGCGTATCTCGTTCAGCATCTTCCCCGATTGACGGGTGCCGAAAAAGTCGCCACTTCCCCGCATCTCCAAATCTTTCTCCGCGATTTTGAAGCCGTCCGTGTTGTTCTTTAACGTTAAAAGCCGTTCCCTTGCCGTATCGCTCTCCGCGCCCATCAACAGGAAACAATAACTCTTTTCGCTGCCCCGCCCCACGCGCCCGCGGAGCTGATGGAGCTGTGAAAGGCCGAAGCGCTCCGCGTTATAAATGACCATAATCGTCGCGTTCGGCACGTCCACCCCCACTTCGATGACCGTCGTCGATACGAGGCAGTCGTATTTCCCGTCCTTGAACGCCTGCATGATTTCCGACTTTTCCTTATCTTTCATCTTCCCGTGCAACAGCGCGAAACGGACGAACGGCAGGCGGGTTTTCAATTCCTCGAACAGCTCCTTGACGCTGATGAGCGTCCCCTCCTCGTCGTCCTCGTCTATCTTGGAGCAGACGAAATACGCCTGCTTACCCGCGCGCACCTCCCTGCCGATATAGTCCAGCATATCTTCATAGCGGGAAGCGGAAATGATGCTCGTCGCAATCTCCTGCCTCTCCTTGGGCTTATCCGAAATCGTCGTGATGTCCAGATCCCCGTAAAAGATGAGCGACAGCGTTCGGGGAATGGGCGTGGCGCTCATGACCAGCATATCCGCGCCCTCTCCCTTTTCCGCAAGCGCGTTCCGCTGAGCAACGCCGAAGCGGTGCTGTTCGTCGCAGACGATAAACGAGAGGTCAGGAATTTCCACGTCCCCTTGTAACATCGCGTGCGTGCCGCATACGATGTCGATTTCTCCGCTTTTCAAGCGCGCTTTCAGCTCCCGCTTTTCCTTCGCCGTCATTCCGCCCGCGAGATACCCTACGGTATAATCGGGAAAATATCTTTGAAGGAGCGAGAAATTCTGCGCCGCGAGCACTTCCGTCGGAGAGAGATACGCCGCCTTATAACCGCTCTTTACCGCCATGAAAATGCCGCAGAGCGCCACCGCCGTCTTGCCGCTCCCCACGTCGCCTTGCAGGAGCCTGTTCATGCGCGACGGGGAATGGAGATTTTCAAAAATTTCGTTGACCGCGTGTTTCTGCCCGCCCGTAAATTCAAAGCCGAAACGGTCGGCAAAGCCCTTGACGTCCGCCGCGGAAGCCGTATATTTATGAATCCTGACATCCTCCTTATCCCCCTTGATCAACTTGAAAGCGGAAATGAGGACAAAGTATTCTTCCAAAGCGATGCGCTCCGCCGCCTCGTCCTTCGACGCCATGTCGGGCGGGTTATGAATATCGAAATAACACTTTGCGAGCGGTCTGAGCCCGTATTTTTCGACGATTTTTTCGGGGATAACGCTGTCGATTCGGACTTTTTGAAGCGCCGCCTTCACCGCTTCGCGCACGATTTTTTGCGTCAGGGAACCTTTCAGAGAATAGACGGGCACGATTCCTTTCAGGCGGTAATTTTTATCGAGCGGCTCAAACGAGGGATTGACCAGGGACACCTGTCCGTATTTGTTTTGAACGCGGCCGTAAAAGAGATATTCGCCCGTTTTGAGCCTGTCCCGCACATAGGGCTGATTGAACCACACCACCGTGAACGGCAGTCCGTCCTGATTGCAGTACGCCTTGACGGTCTTTAAGCGGCTCATGTAATTGACGGGCGCGACCTGCACCACCTCGCACGCCACGAGCGCCATGTCGTTATGGTACGCCGTCCGAAGGGACGAACGCTCGGTGAGGTCGAGATAGGCGCGCGGATAAAAACGGATCAGAGCGTCCCCGTCGAAAACGCCCAGCTTATTGAAATCCTTTTCCCGCTTTTCACTGATGATGCGAAGGGAAGAAAGTTTCATGATATTGCCTCCCGTGGAAGAAAAAAGCGGGGAAAGGCTTCGCCTCCACCCGCTTCCGTAACGTCTATATATTCAAGGGACTTCCGTCCCCGTACAAGGGAGTTTTCCTCCCTCCTCTCTCATGATTTCAGTCTGCGAAAAAAATCGAATATTTATACCTTTTCATTTATGGAATCTACATATATGCGTTTATTCCAAAGAAATGATATAGTAATAAACGGGCTGTCCGCCGCTATGGTAATCCACGTCGCAGTCGGGATATTTTTCCGCTATCTTCTCGCAAAGCGCCGCCGCCTCGTCCTCCTTCACGTCCTCGCCGTAATACAGCGTGATGACCTGATGGGAATCCTCTTTCATGTGCGCCAAGAGCTTCATGACCGTCTCCTCCGTCGAGGAGGATTTTGCGAGAATTTTTTTGTCGTCCAGACCGATGATGTCGCCCTGTTTGATGGAGAAACCGTTCATGCTAGTGTTTCTCACCGCATAGGTAACTTGCCCCGCCTTCACGTTGTCCATCGCGTGAATCATGTTCGTCTTATTCTCCTCCGCGCTGGCTTCGGGATTGAATTCCAAAGCCGCCGCAAAGCCCTGCGGGACGTTCTTCGTCGGTATGACGTGTATCGTTCTGTTCTCTGCCAGCGCTTTCGCCTGCTCCGCCGCGAGAATGATATTCTTATTGTTCGGGAATACGAAAATGTGCTCCGCGTTTATCTTCTGCGCCGCCGTGGCAATATCGCTCGCCGACGGGTTCATCGTCTGCCCGCCCTCGATGATGCGGTCTACGAACAAATCCTTGAAAATATCCGCGAGCCCTTGCCCCGCGCAGATGGCAAGCATGCCCATTTCCTTCTTTTCCGCCTCCCGCTTGGCGCGGAGCTGACGGTTCTGTTCGAGCATGTTCTCGATTTTCGGGCGGTCGAGTTCGCCGAGTTCCAGCGCGTAGGTGAGCGCCACGCCGGGCGTATTCGTATGCACGTGTACTTTGACCATTTCCAGATCGCCGATACAGATGACGCTGTCGCCTAAATTCATCAGCCGCTCCCTGAGCCTGTCGATGTCCGCGAGCGTCGTGCTCTTTTTCAGGTTTATAATGAAAAATTCCGTACAGTAGGCGAATTGAATTTCTCCGAGGTCGAGATTGATGATGTCCGAATTGTCCCCAAAATCGTTTTCAGGTTTATCCTCCGCCGCCTGCGTCTGGATTTCCATGCCGACGTCCTCGCCCGTGAGCGCCGCCAAAAAGCCACGGAATATCGTCATGAGTCCCACGCCGCCGCTGTCCACGACGCCCGCTTTTTTGAGCACGGGCAGAAGCTCGGGAGTCATGGCGAGTGCTTTGTCGCCCTCCGCAATCACGTCTGCAAAAAAGTCTTCAAAGTTCTTCTTTCTCGACGCCGCCTTGCCGGAATGTTCGCTCATCATGCGGACGACCGTCAGGATCGTGCCTTCTTTCGGCACAGATACCGCGCCGTACGCTACCTTCGTGCCCGCCTCCATCGCTTTGGAAAAGGTCTTTGTGTCAAATTCCTTTCCGCATTCCCTGAGTACGGAACAAATACCACGCAAAATCTGGGAAAGAATAACGCCCGAATTGCCTCGCGCGCCCTTTAAGGCGCCCTTGGAAACGCAGTCGCAGATTTCCATAAACGAGTTTGACTGACAGGCAGAGAGCTCTTTCACCGCCGACTGCATGGTGAGCGACATATTCGTACCCGTATCTCCGTCGGGTACGGGGAACACGTTGAGCGCGTCCACCTTACTTCTATTATTTTCAAGTAACCTTGCACCGAACATTATCATCTTGCGAAATTCGGTGCTGTTTATCGTTTTCTGCATTATACATGCTCCTTTGATCTCAATTAAAAATAAAAGGGGTAGCCTGCCGCCGCGAAAAAATCAGAGGGTTTCATTATAAGAGGGTGAGAATTTTATTCAACTATAAAAAACGCGGCTCAAAAAACTTTTGATTAAGTAAAAAACACGACAAAAGCGCGCGCCGAAACACGGCCCGCGAAACGTTACCTTACAGCTTTACCCCGATGACGTTTACGTTTACCGTATCTACGATCATTCCCGTGAATTTTTCCACTTTGTATTTGATCGCTTCCTTTAAGGATTCGGCAACGGCGTTGATGGAAACACCGTATTTCATCATTACGTATACGTCGATATAGATTCTGTTCCCGGAGGTCGTCACTTTTGTGCCGCGCCCGCCGAGATCTTTCTTCAAAAGCTCGGACAGGCTGTCGGTAAAACGGCGCGAAACCATCTCCACGATCCCGTAACATTCCATGGCGGTATGCGAGGCGACCTTGGCGATGGCGAGGTCCGATATTGAAATTTTACCGTAAGCGTTGCTTGTATTGACTGACATAGATATTTCTCCAAGTTCTTTCTTATTGTACACTATTTTCACGAGGATTGCAAGTAAAAATTTCCCCTTGCAAATATTTTTTTATTTTTTTG
Source organism: uncultured bacterium (assembly GCA_934871445.1). Classification (GTDB taxonomy): domain Bacteria; phylum Bacillota; class Clostridia; order Christensenellales; family Borkfalkiaceae; genus Scatosoma. Next base: position 18,784 of record CAKXBD010000017.1, read on the forward strand.
TCGTTTGGGGCTCGTTTTTAATTGCTTTTTCGGACAAATAATGCTATATTATTATTACTGTTTTGCGCGGCTTCCCCGCGCGGCGAATTTTCGTACGGTAATTTTTTCCCGATGGGAGGTGTCAATATGTCGAGAGTATGCAGTATCTGCGGTAAGGGTCAGGCCAGCGGCAACAACGTCAGCCATTCCAATCGTAAGACCAGAAGAACGTTCAAAGTCAACGTGCAGAAAGTCTCCTTCATTCAGGACGGCAAAGAGCAGAGCGGTTACGTCTGCGCCAGATGCCTGAAAAAAGCAGAACGCGCGTAAATCCCGCGCGTCCCCTTTAAGCGAAAACCGAGACTGCCTTTCATCGGGCAGTCTTTTTTCGCACATTTTTATTTCCTCTTTCCTTAAAACAGTCGGGAAATATTCCCGTAAGCGATTTTTTCCGTCAGGCGGGGCGAAAGCCCCGCCCTTTCCATATCTTCAAAGAAACGCGGCATTTCCTCCGCTCCCGCATAGAGCGGATTTTCCGTACCGTCAAAATCCGTACCGAGGGCGATGACCTCCTCCCCGCCCGTATCCACAATGTGCGCGATATGCTCGAAAATGCTCCTTTTTCCGAGAAACTCCCGCACGAAATTCACCCCGACGAGCCCGCCCGAATCGGCTATCCGCCTTATCTGTCCGTCGGTCAGGTTCCGCTTATGGCGCCACACCTCCCGCGAAAGGGAATGGCTAGCAACCACGGGCACGCGAAACGAAGCGGCTATCTCCGACAGCTCGGATACCCCCTCGTCGGAAAGGTGGGAGACGTCCGCGAAAACGCCGCGGGAAAACAGCTCCTCCGCGACGCGGCGGCCGAAGGGTTTGAGTCCGCCCCTTTCCCCGCAGGGAAAGCCTAGACAGTTTTCTTCGTTCCAGGTGAATCCGAACATCTTTATTCCCGCTGAAATCAGAAATTCCAGCCGAGAGAGGTTTTCCTCCAAAATTCCGCCGTTTTCAATCGTCAAAATCCCGCGTATACCCGCCCGCCCCATCTCCCCTTTCGCGGCGGAAAATGCGGAGATAAACTTTTCTGCCCGCCTCCACGGCTCCTTGGCGTCGGGCGGCGTAAACAGCGCGAAGCATTGTAAAAAACAACCTCCCCCGATGAGCTTTTCAAGGGAGATCTGAGCGTTTTTCCTATGTAGAAATTCCACTCCCCGCAAAGCGGTCGGGGAGGGAGAACCGTCAGAGCCGCGTGCGGAAGATATGCGCGCGCCCGCATATGGGGCATCGGAACATACGAGCGCATTTTCATGCAAATCGGCAGAATGAGCGGGCGCGTCCGCGGGTAGAACCGCGGAAGCCGCGAAAGCACTTGCGTGTGGGCCGACAGAACGTGTGGGCGCGTCCGTATACAGAGCTTCGGAAGCCGTATAATCACTTACATGCGGGTCGGCTGAATACGCGAGGGGATTCGCGGGCGGAGTCTCGGAAACCGTAAGGGTATCCGCGTGCAAATCGCCGTAAGGGATTCTATGGGAAGAAACGGGCGGGCGAAACAAAGTTTACGCCCGCGATTTGCGCTTAAAGAGGCGCAGAATGAGTCGGATTGCCTTCGGAGGTTTCAAACAAATGATTTTTGACATCTTTCTCCTTATTGACCGCGGCGAGGAGCATGCCCCTGTCGCAGTTTATTTCGGCGTTTTCGTCCGTTCCCACGTTGGAGATACCGCGGCAGCAGCCGTAAAAAAGCGTCAGATCGTCCGTGGGATAGAACAGCCCTTTATTATTTATTATATGCGCGTCGCCGCCGAAAGGCAACAGGGAAACCGTCTTTCCCTTTATTCCCTTTAAGGTGAATTTGCCCCTATGTGCGGAGAGAACGGAAGTATTCGTGACGAGCGAACAGGACATGCCTTCCATGCACGCCCTGTAAAGGAGGTGGAGATTGCCGAGAAAATGGTCCTCCCGTCCCCCTCCGCCGCCGTAAATTTCGATTTCAGAAATCGGTTTCTCCTTTGCGGCGGAAAACATTCTTTCGAGCGCGATTTCCCCGTCCGTTTCGTTTTTTTGTTCGGGACAGACCTCTTTCGGGAACGGAACGGGTATCTCCCGCGCGGAATCGAAATCGCCGATATTTTCGTCGATTCTCACCCTTCCCTTTGCCCAATTATATGCGCCGTCCGCGCAGTATACCAGCGCGTCGCGGGCGTCTATTTCCCCGCGGTAGGGCTCTCCGTTCAACAGAATGATTCCTTTCATTTCAACACTTTCTGAGCGCCTCTATCGCCTGCCGTCTGTCGGGTGCCTTGAATACGGCGCTCCCCGCCACCAGCACGTTCGCGCCTGCGGACTTGACTTCCGCCGCGTTCGAGGGAGAAATTCCGCCGTCGATTTCTATGTCGAAATTCCACCCGTTCTCCTCCGCCAAGGAGCGGAGTTCTCGTACCTTTTCGAGCACCTCCGGTATGAATTTCTGCCCCCCGAAGCCGGGAAACACGCTCATGACGAGCACCATGTCCGAGAGGGGCAAAACCTCCCGAATAGCCGAAACGGGCGTATCGGGATTGATGACCGCCCCGCACTTCGCACCCGCGTTCTTTATGAGCATGAGCGTGTCTTTTAATCCCTCTTTACAGGCTTCGGCGTGAACGGTGACGATGTCCGCTCCCGCTCTGACGAAGCGTTCGACGTACTTTTGCGGCTCCACGATCATCAGGTGGCAATCGAGCGGGAGGGAGGTGATTTTCCTCAAATCCTCCACCATCTTAATCCCGAAAGTGATATTATTCACGAATACGCCGTCCATGACGTCGCAATGTACGAGGTCGGCGCCGCTACCTTCGAGGGACTTCACCTCCTCGCCCATCTTTGAAAAATCCGCCGACAGAATGGACGGCGCTATTTTTATCTTTTTCATAAGTTCTCCTTGTCGCTGTTCTTTTCGAGATACCCCGCGCGGAGTTGTCCGCACGCGCCGCCGACGTCCGAGCCGATCTGACGGCGGAGAGTGGCGCTCAATCCTCCTTTTTCCAAAAATCCCAAAAACCGATACGCCTCTTTGTCTCCCGTCGCCTTCAAGCTGCGCTCCTTCACCTCGTTGAGGCGAATGAGATTGACGTGGCAGGGTCTGCCTTTTAAGAGCGATACGAGCGCGCGGGCGTGCGCCTCGTCACAGTTCTCGCCTTCGATGAGCGTGTATTCAAAATAGTATCTCCTGCCCGTCTTTTCAAAGTAATAGGCGCACGCCTTCAAAATTTCCGATATGGAGTACGCCTTGGCGACGGGCATTACCCTTTGGCGGTCCGCGTCGTTCGTCGCGTGCAGGGAAACCGTCAGGTTGATGGGAATCCCTTCGTTTGCGAGCGCGTACATCTTCGGCACCAGCCCGCACGTCGAAAGGGAAATGTTCCGCGCGCTGATACAGATTCCGCCCTCCGCCGTGACGTTTTTCAAAAATTTCACCGTCTCGGCGTAATTATCCAGCGGCTCGCCGCTGCCCATGAGGACGACGTTCGTCACCGCGCGGCCGCCCTTTGCCTCCCCTCTATGCAGGGCGTTGACGACGAGAATTTGAGAGAGAATCTCCCCCGCGGAGAGGTTGCGGACGAGCCCGCCGAGCGTGGAAGCGCAGAATTTACAGCCCATACGGCAGCCCACCTGCGTGGAAATACACTGCGTATAGCCGTATTTATATTTCATGAGCACGCCCTCGACGAGATTTCCGTCCGACAGGGAAAAGAGATATTTTTCCGTTCCGTCCGAGGAATAAAAGGTCTCCTTTACCTTGACGGGTTCGTCCTCGTATTCCTCCAAAAGCCGCGCCTTGAACGCGCCCGAAAGCGACGTGATATCGGAAATCCGCCTGCCCTGCACGAGTCCTTCAAAGAGCTGTTTCGCGCGGAATTTCTTTTCTCCGAGAGAGAGTACCTTCTCCTCCGTCTCCGCAAAGGACAAATCCTGTAAAATCTTTTTCATGCGTTCTTCCTTCTGAGTTTCGCCACGTAAAAGCCCGCGCCGAACGCTTGATCCGGCAGGAACTGCAAACCGAATTTCTTTCTTTCGTGCGGCAGGGGGCTGTCCGCCTCCGCCCGTTCAAAATCGGGGTTCGCTTTGAGAAATTCCCCCACGATTTCGTCGTTTTCCTCCCCGAATACCGAGCAGGTGGAATAATACAGCGTCCCGCCCGCCCTGACATAGCGCGAACACGCGGACAATATTTTGCCCTGCGTTTCTTTCAAAGAGGAAAAATCCGTTTCCTTACGGAACAGCTTGACGTCGGGATTTTCGCTGACCGTGCCGAAGCCCGAACAGGGAACGTCGCACAAAACGCCGTCGAATTTCTCCTCATATTCGGGACAGAACACCGAGCTGTCGCGCTGCTGCTCGAATACGTTTTTCGCGCCCATGCGCTCCCTATACCGGCGAATGAGTTCCACGCGGTGCGCGTGAAGCTCGAACGCGGTCACGCGGCCGCACTTTTTCGACAGCAGTACCGATTTCCCGCCCGGCGCCGCGCACGCGTCGAGGAATTCGCCGCACGGCTCTATGGCGTCGCAGATCGCCGCGCTCCCCACCGACTGAAACGTATAGTCCCCCTCGTCGTAGCCCTCGTCGCGGGAGAAATGTTCAAACAGGTACATATGCGGGAAGGGAGCATCTATATGTTTTTTGGAAAGATACTTTTCCTCGTTTTTCTCGAAGCGCACGCTGACCCCCGCGCTCTTAGCGGCGGCAATCGACTCCGCGCGGGCGCCGTATTCCCTTCGGAGCTTTCCAAACGCCCACAGCGGCCACGACAGGCGAATCGCCGCACCCTCGTCGCCCTTCGGAAGAGACGAATCCGCTTCCTCGCGGGAAAAACGGCGCAAAAATGCGTTGACAAACCCCGAAACGCCGCTCTTGCCCAGCTTTTTACAGAGCTCTACCGCGGAATCGGTGACCATATACCGCGGCTTATCCATAAAAAGCAGCATATACAGGGAAATTTTGAGGAGGGTGCGCACGGCGAGCTTGGGCGCCTTCGGCGCATAATGGCGGATACAGAAATCGAAATAGAGGTCGTTTTCCAGAACGCCGTATACGATTTTTACCGTCCGCGCGCGGTTGATTTCCTCGATATACGTATCCGCAATCGCCTGCTTTAAGTGCGCACCCTCCGAATAGATTTTCGTCAAAATCTGATACGGGTCGTAAACGGGATTGCTCAGCATGAGAATACCTGCCCCTTTTTTACCTTACGGCCGCTTAAAAAATCGCTCCCCTTCATGCGCTTGCCGCCCGCCGCCTGCACTTCCGCTAGCTTCACCGCTCCGTCTCCGCAGGCCACCAAGAAACCCTGTTTCGGGCTGTCGGATAAAATTTCTCCCGTTTTCGCCCCCTCCGTGCCCGCGGGACGGGCCGCGATTTCGGCGCGGTAGACGTTGATTTTTCCGCCTTCGAGTTCCGCGAAGGCTTTGGGCTCGGGATTCATGCCGCGCACCAAATCGACGATCTTTTTCGCGGGCAGGGAAAAGTCGATTTTCGCCTGCTCCTTATCGATTTTTCTCACGGCAAACGCCTTTTCTTCGTCCTGCTTTACCAGCGTATAGTTCCCGCTTTCGATGAGCGGCAGAGCCTTTACGATCGCCTCCGCGCCCAGAAGGGAGAGCCTTTTGGAAAGCTCCCCGAAGGTCTCCTCCGCGCCGATTTCCGTCTTTAAGGAGAGAAGCATGTCCCCCGTATCCATTCCGAG
>CAKXBD010000018.1 GCA_934871445.1 uncultured bacterium
GTTCGGATATGAAATGCGTTGGTGCACCATTGACACCCTTATCCGAATATTTCGGATAAGGGTGTTTGTTATACAGATTAAATTTACAGAAAAGTGCTCGGAAAAGTTATGGTTAAGGCGTCCAAATTACCGTTTTTCTTGTCGCCGGCGCGCTGAATTTATCGGGACGGGGCATCGGTATGCGGGGCAGTATATTCTTTCAAGGACAAATTGACAGATAAATATTTTTTTGTTATAATCTATGGGAGATGATAAAATAAATAAAAGCCGAAAATTCAGTGCTGTCATGGACATCATAGCTCTCAACAATGAAGGAGAATAAATATGAACGGAAAACCAAAAGTTCCTCTCAACTGCTTTTTTAAGGGCTGCTATAACCCTGCCTACGAGGAAGAAATCAAAAAGTGCAAGGATAAATGCTATCGTTATAATCAGCTCCATCCCAATGACTGTGAAGCGCAGCAGGTAATATTAAAAGAGCTTTTGGGAAAAACGGGCAAAAATATTACCGTTGTCCCGCCTTTTTGGTGCGATTACGGTTACAATATAGAGGTGGGGGATTATTTTTATGCCAATCATAATACGATAATTCAGGACGGAGCGAAAGTTAAGTTCGGCAATAACGTTTTTATCGCTCCGAATTGCAGCTTTACGACCGCCGAACACGCCTTGGACCCGCAAATGCGCCGGGACGGAATAGAGATCGCAAAGCCCATTACCGTCGGGAATAATGTCTGGATAGGTACGGGAGCAATTATTCTCGCGGGCGTAACGATCGGCGACAATGCGGTGATTGGCGCTGGAAGTGTCGTTAAAAGGGATATTCCCGCGAATGTGATAGCAGTGGGGGTGCCTTGTAAAGTGCTCCGTGAAATAACCGAACAGGACAAGCATACATACCCGTTTTATGAGGGAGAATATCGATAATAATTCTGTCGCAGTGCGGCCGTTACGGGGCTCAGGGCTCTATAAAAACCTGAATTTGGTAATTCCATTGTAACATGCCCGAAAGCACGACCAGACAAAGAGAAAACGCCGGAGCTGCGCCGTACTCGTTTTTTGCCCGTCTGAGTAATTTTTCCGAAACCTCCTTCCGCGTTTCCTCTGTGCAGTCGGCGCAGAGATACTTTCCCGCGGGGAGAATTTTCAACCCCTCGGTTTGAGAATACCTCGTGCATACCGCAAATAATCGGGAGTCGCCCTCCGTTTGATAGATGCCCGCTAAATCTTCAAAGGCAAATTCCTCCCGTTTGGCTTCTCCGATTTGCGCGTAGAAATGCCGCAGATAATTCCATAAATTTCCGACGGTCGGCGTCGTCAGAGTTTGGGAAAGCAAAATGACTCTCTGCGGAAAAATTCTTGTATACGCCTCCTTTTCAGACGTTACGGAAGTCTGCTTACTTTCGTAAAACAGCTTTGCCCGTCGGATTTTTGTTTTCGCCTGAATGAGCTCTTCAATTTTTTCGTTTGCGCTTTGTTCCGCCTTCTCTAAAAATTCTACAATCTCCTTGAAATCGTCCGATTTCAGGATTTTCTTGATTTCATCGAGCGGCAAATCCATACACCGCAAGGTCTTTACGAGATTGAGCCGTACAATTTCGTCCTCCGAATAGTATCGATACCCCGTCCATTTATCGATTTTATGCGGTTTTACCAGACCTATTCGGTCATAATGGCGCAAAGTCTCGGACGTCGTTCCGACAATTTTTGCCGTTTCGCTGATCGAAAAAAATTTTTCCATAATACCCCCGATTTTTTTCTTGACATTTGTGTTACACAAAGGTTTATACTGATTATAGCATGAAAAGAGACAAAAAGTCAAGATATAATTATCGGGAGGTTTTTTATGAAAAAGTTAACAGGAGTTGTATCAGTGCTTGCAGGTTTTACGTTCGTTTTCACGTTCGGGAGCTGTTCGGACGGAGGAGATTTCACCGCGAAAAGCTACTCGACGAGTGAAAACGTTCAGGCGATTACCGTCGAAGCGACGGATAGGGAAATAGAAATCGGTATTTCCGAGGACGACACGGTTTATATAGACTATTATGAGAACGAAAAGGAATATTATGATATTTCCCTTTCGGAAAATGACGAATTGACGATAAAGCTCGTACTCGATAAGGAGTGGACGGACTTTATCGGCACAAAGCCCTCGGAAGAATTCCGAAAAATCAGCCTGAAAGTTCCGGACGAGCTTTTGTCCGATATTTCGGTGACGACGACGAACGAAGCGATTAAAATTTCCGCGGTATCCGTTTCCGGAAATATAGTTCTCGACGCTAACGGAGGGGACGTAAAATTTGAGAGAGTAGCCGTGGGCGAGGGCTTGGACGTAAAGGCGAAAAACGGAAACATTACGGGGACGGTGATAGGCTCTTGGGAGGATTTTTCCATTTCCTGCACAATCAAAAAGGGGAATTGCAATTTGCCCGCCGAAAAGAAGGAAGGGGGAAAGCTCCTGAAAGCGGATTGCAATAACGGGAATATCAATATCGATTTCGTTTCCGAATAATTTTTTGCGGCACGACCCGTTTTCCGAAATATGCGGGCATGTCTCCGCATACGGACGCGCTGCGTCCCCGCATACGCGGGGCTGCCCGTCGGCAATTACAAAACTTCCCCGCCGCTATTTAGCGGCGGGGAAGTTTGTTTATTCCTGAGGCTCGTTCGGCATCAGCCACGCTTTATGGTCGGTATGCAGCAGCTCGTGCGCACGGTGCGAAAGGGGCTTTTGCAGATAATTTTCGTAACACTTGATGACGGAGGGATTTTCATGCGAGAAACGGAGCACGTTTTCCTTGTCCAGCTTGCGGAGGTTGTCCCCGCGCTCCTCGGCGGATTCCTTGCCCTCGTGAATGGGCTGTCCGCCGCCGCCCGCACAGCCGCCGGGGCAAGCCATGATTTCCACGAAATCGTAATGAACCTCTTTGCGGTCGATGGCTTCCATCAGTCTGCGGGTATTGCCGAGCCCGTGTGCTACGGCCACGCTGATCTCCGTTCCCGCGACGTCGAATTTTGCTTCCTTCCAGCCTTTCATGCCGCGGACGGCATAGAAAGCGTCGGGATCGGGATTTTTGCCCGTCGCGAGATAATACGCGGAGCGGAGCGCCGCTTCCATGACGCCGCCCGTCGTTCCGAAGATGACTGCCGCGCCCGTGCCGACGCCGAGAGGGGAGTCGAATTCTTCCTCTTTGAGATCCTGCGGAATGATGTGTTCCGCGCGAATGAGGCGGTCGATTTCGCGGGTGGTGAGCACTACGTCGACGTCCTGTCCCGCGCCCGCGTCATTCATGACGTCGAGGGCACATTCGTGCTTTTTGGCGATACAGGGCATTATGGAAATACAGAAAATCTTTTCGGGGTCTACGCCCAAAATATCGGCATAGTAGCTCTTTGCGATGGCTCCGAACATCTGCTGCGGCGATTTTGCCGTAGAGAGCCGCGAGACATATTGAGGATATTGCGATTTTATGAACCGTACCCAACCGGGACAGCAGGAAGTAAACATGGGCAGTCCCGACTGCTTGATTTCGGGAAGGCGCTTCAAAAATTCGCTGCCTTCTTCCATAATCGTGAGATCTGCGGAGAAATTCGTATCGAAAATATAATTTACGCCCATGCGGCGGAGCGCCGAAACGAGACGCTTGGTCGTCGCAAATTCTCTCGAAAGCCCGAAGGCCTCGCCCCAAGCCGCTCGCACGGCCGGCGCGATTTGAACGACCGTGATTTTTTCGGGATCGGCCAAAGCATCGAGAACTTTATCGGTATCGTCTCTCTCTCGGAGCGCTCCCGTCGGGCAATGGGTGATGCACTGTCCGCAGAGCGTGCAGTCCGTCTCTTTGATCATGCGTCCTCTGGATACGTCTACCGTCGTGCGCGAGCCCGTATTGGTCACGTCCCAGACGTGCATGTCTTGAATTTTATCGCATACCTGTACGCAGCGCATACATTTGATACACTTGTTTGCATCGCGGATTAAGGGGAAATTTTTCGGCCATGCCGCCTTGACGAAATCCTTCTGAAAGCGCTGGTCGATGATATCGAGATCGTTTGCAAGGTTTTGCAAAGAGCAGTTGCGGCTCCTGACGCAGGTGGCGCAGTGCGCGTCGTGCTGGGATAAAATCAGCTCCACGTTAATTTTGCGGGTGTTGCGAACCTTGGGACTGTTCGTCAGAATTTCCATGCCTTCCTTGACGACGTTATTGCACGCGGTGACGAGCTTTTCTTTGCCTTTGATTTCCACCACGCACACGCGGCAGGCGCCGATTTCGTTGAGATCTTTGAGAAAGCAGAGAGTGGGAATGGATACGCCCGCTTTCGCCGCGGCGTTGAGAATCGTCGTTCCTTCCTCTACGGTGACGGGCACGTTGTTGATTTTTAAGGTTACCATTTTTCGACTCTGCCTCCTTTGAAAATACCGTAACCGAAGTGGTCGCATCTTAAACACCGTCTCGATTCTTGCAGAGCTTCCTCTTCGGTCATGCCGCATTCCATGAGCTTGAAGTCCTTTTTGCGCTCGGAAGCGTTGCGCTCTTTCATGTTCACGCGGCCGCAGGAACAGCGGTCGTCCAGGCGAATGGGGGGAATCTGTACGTCTACGTTGAGTTCATGGCGGAAACCGAGATATTCGTCGATGTTCGCCGCCGCGACCTTTCCCGCCGCAATCGCGCGAATGACGGTCGCGGGTCCCGTGACGCAGTCGCCGCCCGCAAATACGCCGGGAATATCCTTGATGCCGCTCCAATTCAGAGCGTCGATTACGCCGCGCTTGACGGGGATTCCGTGCTTTTCAAAGCTGCGCGATTCGATGCCCTGTCCGATCGCCACCAGCACCAAATCGCAGGCCAGCCGCTCTTCCGGCTTTTCGGAGTTGCAGGGCTTGGGTCTGCCGCGGTCGTAGGGGCCGATGATCTGGGGCTTTACCCAGAGCGCCACGGCTTTGCCGTCCTTGTCCTTTTCTATGCGGAGGGGGGATTGCAGTTCGAGAACTTCGCAGCCCTCCTGAATGGCGCCTTCCACTTCTTCGCGCATGGCGGTCATGTCCACCTGACGGCGCCTGTATACGATTCTCACGCGCTTTGCGCCGAGCCGTACGGAGGAGCGGGCCACGTCCATGGCGACGTTTCCGCCGCCGATGACGATGATGTCTTTGCCCTTGAAATCGGGCATTTCGTCGTCGCCGATTCCGCGGAGCATTTCCACCGCGGACACGACGCCCTTCGCGTCCTCGCCTTCGATGCCGATTTTTTTATCCGTCTGCGCACCGATGGCTATGTATACCGCGTCGAAGTCCTTTTTGAGATCGATGATGCTGGGATCTTCTCCGACGGTGGTCTCCGTCTTGACCGTAATGCCCACGGACATCAATTCTGCGATTTCCTTATCGAGGATTTCGCGGGGCAGACGATAGCTCGGAATCCCGTAACGGAGCATGCCGCCCAGTTTCTTTTTGGATTCGAAAATCGTGACCGCATGGCCCATGAGTGCGAGATAATAGGCCGCGGAAATGCCGCCGGGCCCGCCGCCGATGACGGCGACTTTCTTGCCCGTGGGGGGCAGGGGAGCGGGTACGGGCACATCGCCCGCATGTTCTACCGCGAAACGTTTGAGTCCGCGGATGTTGATGGAAGCGTCCATCAGACTGCGGCGGCAACGCACTTCGCAGGGGTGTTCGCAGATGAGTCCGCACACGGCGGGCAGGGGATTGTCCTTGCGGATGAGCCTGACGGCGTCCGCGTTTCTTCCCGCTTCCACCAGCGAAATATAGCCGGGAATGTCCACGCCCGCGGGACACTGCGCCACGCACGGAACGGGCTGATTGAGCGCGCATTTGCAGCGCCCGTGTTCGATGTGTTCGATAAAGTCGTCGCGGAAGCCGCGGATTCCTTTGAGAACCATGTTCGCCGCCTCGTAGCCGATGGCACAGTCCGCCGAAAAATAGATGCTTTCGGCCGTCTTTTCGATCAGATCCACGGTGTCGAGGGTGGCGTTCCCGTCCAGAACGTCGTCCAAAAGTTTTTCCAGCTGTCCCAGCCCGATTCGGCAGGGAACACATTTGCCGCAGGATTGGGCATGGCACATCTTCAAAAAGGACGACGCCATGTCCACGGGACACAGACCCGAAGGGCTGGCACTGATACGTCTTTCGACGTCTTTGTACAGCTCCTCCACGGTGGCCTGCGCCCGATTCTGCGTAATGATACTCAGTCTGCTCATAATTCCTCCCGTTTTCAGCAGTTGAAAATTTTTCTCAAAATTGTTTTTTCAAAATGTTACAATTTTAATGAAATCATTAATAATTTTATCATGAATATATAACGTAAGTCAAATGAAAGTAAAAACGATTGCCGATTGTTTGTTTATTACATCAATTTCTGTGAAAATGTTACAAAAGACAACTGCGGTTTATTTTGTTTGCGGGGAGTTTTTTCAAAAATTTTTGAAAAACAGGGGAGTCGAGCCTTGTAATTTTGCCTGAAATGTGTTAAAATAATAAAAAAAGAAAAACAAAGGAGATACCTTTATGGCTAAAATTACGGCGGATACTTTGATTGCCGAATGTTTGCAGCTCAATCCCAACGCGCCCGACATTCTCATGGAAGCGGGCATGCACTGCTTCGGCTGTGCGATGGCGCACGGCGAGACGGTCGCCGAGGCCGTTGCCGTTCACGGCGAGGACCTCGATAAATTGCTCGCTAAGCTGAACGAAGGTTTGGAAGACTGACAAAAAAGACGGCGCGGAATAAAATCCGCGCCGTTTCTTTGCGAAAATCGGGAATTTGCGCGCCGAGGCGGCGGGAATTCGGCGCGGTGAGAAAGAGGAGGAAGTCGGTATGCAGGAATATGAGGAGAAGATTGCAAAATTAAAGAAGATTATCGGGGAGAGCGGGAACATCGTCTTTTTCGGCGGCGCGGGCGTCAGCACGGAGAGCGGGATTCCCGATTTTCGTTCGCGGGACGGCCTGTATCACGAAGAGTACGATTATCCGCCCGAAACGATCGTTTCCCATGAATTTTTTATGGAAAATACGGCGGAATTTTATCGGTTTTATAAGAGGAAAATGCTTTTTCCGAATGCGGAGCCAAACGCTTGCCATCTCGCTCTGGCGAGGCTGGAAAGGGCGGGAAAACTCAAAGCGGTGGTCACGCAGAATATCGACGGACTGCATCAGAAAGCGGGCAGTAAGTCTGTATTCGAGCTTCACGGCAGCGTCTGGCGCAATTTTTGCACGAAATGCAAAAAGTCGTTTTCCTTGGCGGAGATTATTGCTTCCGACGGAGTGCCGCGCTGTTCCTGCGGCGGGATCGTCAAACCGGACGTGGTGCTGTACGGAGAAATGCTCGACGACCGCGTCGTGGCGGGAGCCGTGAGGGCGATCGCGGGAGCGGATACGCTCATTGTCGGCGGAACGTCCCTGGTCGTCTATCCTGCCGCGGGACTGCTGCGATATTTTCGCGGACGCCATCTCGTCGTAATCAACCGCACTTCGACGCTAGCGGACGGGAATGCCGAACTCGTCATCGCGGAAAAAATCGGAAAGGTGTTTTCCGATTCGGGATTTTGACGATTGCCGTTTCCGAAGAAAAATTTTCGGGAAAATCGGGGAAACGCATGCGGAAATTTCGAAAAATACGCCCGAAAACAACCGCAGGTTGATTTATTTTTCAACCGACGGTGGAGAAAAAACGGGGAAAATCAACTTTCGGTCGCTGGTTTTTTGCGCGGCGGCGCGGTATAATAGATTCAACGAAAAGAAAAAGGAGATTTTTGTATGAAGACGATCGGACAAAACATTGCAGCTTGCCGCAAGGCGAAGGGGATCACGCAGGAGGCGCTGGCCGAAATCTGTTCCGTCACGCCGCAGGCGGTTTCCAAATGGGAAAACGACGTTTCTTATCCCGATATTATTTTATTGAAACCCTTGGCGCGAACATTCGGGATCAGCGTGGACGAACTTCTGGACGACGGACAGGGCCCCGTCACCAGATTGGCGGAGGGAAAGCCCGATACCGATAAAATGCTGCTTCGAATCCGCGTCAACGGAGGCGGAGAGGGAAAAGAAAAAGTAAATATCAATCTGCCCGTAAAACTCATCGAAATTTTAGTGAGCAACGACGCCTTAATGAGCAAAATAGGCGGCGGAAAGAGCGATTGGATCAAATCCGTCGATTTCAAACAGATTCTTACGCTCATCTCTCTCGGGGTGACGGGCAAACTCGTGGAGGTACAGGGCGAAGAGGGCGAAACCGTGGAAGTGTGGGTGGAATGAAAATCGAAATTTCGGAAAACGGAAAACGCCGCTGTTTTTATATTCCGCTCAGCCGTTGGATTTTGCGGTTGATTCTCAAACTCGCCGTCCGTCCGAAGAAGGATTCGGAAGAACTCGCGGCGCCTTTGTCCGAAGATGTACGCGGCGAAAGCAGAAACGAGGATTTCCCCGAAAATATACGGGAAGGAAAAGCCGAGGGACATATTCCCGAAAATACGGGCGAGGATGACGGAAAAAATGCGGGACGCTTTTCTGAAAGCATATCGTCCGAAGGGCAGGAACATGTTTCCGACGAAACGCCGAGAAAAAAGAAATCCATGACGGCGGAAGAAAAATCGGAACTCATTTCCACGGTCTGTAAAATGCTTTCAGAACTGAAAAAGTTCCGCCGCCGTTACGGGCGTTTCGTCCTCTTTGAAGCCTCCGACGGCGACGAAAAAATCAAGATTACCATATAGCACAAAAATAAATTGCCTATAAAAATGTTCGACGTATAAATAAACAAGGCGGTTTCGTGCCGCCTTTTTGTCTGCTTGTTGCGGGACGTTGGTCTAAGTCGGTCTAAAATATATAAATAATGTATAATAAAGCTGAAAAAGGGCGATAACCGAAAGGGGAAAGCTCTTTTTTTCGGCCGGGATATGCCGAGAAGAAGGGAAATATTCCTCTTTGACGAAAAAAAACGAAAAATTTTGGAAAAATTGCTTTCAAACGCTTGACAGGACAAGCGGGATTTGGTATGATAATTAGGCTGTCTAAATATGTGTTGTATGGGTTGAGACGGGAAGTTACTGCAAATTCCGGGGCAAAAGCCGCTTCGGCAGATAATTTCCGTTGACAAAAGTGGGAACCCGATTCCTGCGACTAACCGAGGCTTTGCGTAAAAACGCTCGGTGAAAAAGAGTGTTTTTTATTTTGCGTTTCGGCCTCGATACACACGGATATGTTGATACAGCGAAATAAAATGTTAGTATAAACGGTAAAAGGAGAAAGCAAAATGGCAGTTCAGAAAATCAGAATCAAGTTGGCGGCGTACGATCACGAACTCGTGGACGAAGCTGCGAGCCGTATCGTGGAGACGATGAAAAAGAGCGGAGCGAAAATCTCCGGTCCCATTCCCCTTCCCACGGAGAGGGAGATCGTCACGATCCTTCGTTCCCCTCATAAGGACAAGGATTCCCGCGAGCAGTTCGAGATGAGAACGTATAAGAGAATCATCGACATCTACTCTCCCAACGCGAAACTTCTCGATTCCATTCACCTCCCCGCAGGCGTGGACATCAAGATCAAGCTCTGATTTGAAAACATATTTCGCCGAGAAATACTTTTCAAAGGTATTCGAAAATAAATTTTTTAAGGAGTGAACTTTATCTATGAATAAAGCAATCATCGGACGCAAAGTCGGAATGACCCAGCTCTTTGCGGCGGACGGAACCATGATTCCCGTCACGGTAGTGGAAGCCGGCCCCTGCCCCGTAGTGCAGGTCAAGACGGTGGCAAACGACGGATATTCCGCGCTCAAACTCGGTTTCATCGAAACGAACGAGAAAGCCCTCACGAAGCCCGAACTCGGGCAGTTCAAGAAGGCGGGCGTGAAGCCGCACAAAGTGCTCAAAGAAGTGCGCGTGGCGAACGCGGAGACGTTCGCGGTCGGCGCGGAGCTCAAAGCGGACGTGTTCGCTGCGGGCGAGAGAGTGGACGTTTCGGGCGTCACGAAGGGCCACGGATTTACGGGTGTCATCAAGAGATGGAACCAGCACCGCTTAAAAGAGACCCACGGCGTGGGCCCCGTGCACAGAGAGCCGGGTTCCATGGGCGCGAACAGCTCTCCTTCGAGAGTGTTCAAGCAGAAGCACCTCGCCGGACAGTACGGTGTCGAAAACGTGACCATTCAGAACCTCGAAGTGGTGAAGGTGGATTTGAACAGAAACGTGCTTCTCATCAAGGGCGCGATTCCCGGCGCGAAGGGCAGCATCGTCACGGTGTCTGACAGCGTTAAGAAGAGCAAATAAGGAGAAAGGACATGACGGCTATTAAAGTATATAATATGAGCGGCTCCGAAGTCGGCACGATGGAACTCAACGAGTCCGTATTCGGCGTCGAATACAAAGAGTCTTTGATTCATCAGGCAGTCGTGACGCGGCTCGCCAACGAGAGACAGGGCACGAAGTCCACACTGACGAGGACGGAAGTCCGCGGCGGCGGTGCGAAGCCTTGGAGACAAAAGGGCACGGGCCGTGCGCGTCAGGGTTCCATCCGCGCGCCGCAGTGGATAAAGGGCGGCGTCGTGTTCGCTCCCAAGTCCCGCGACTTCTCCAAGAAGATGAACGTTGCGGCGAAGCGTCAGGCGCTCCTTTCCGCGCTTTCCAAGAAGGTGGCGGACGGCGAGTTCATCGTCGTGGACGAGCTGAAAGTTTCCGCTCCCAAGACGAAGGAAATGGCGGCGTTCAAGAAGGCGTTGAATTTGGATAAGACGGCGCTCGTGGTGATGGATAACGACGATATCAACGTAATCCGCGCGGCGGCCAACCTTCCCAAACTTTCCACGCTTCCCCTCGCGCAGCTGAGCACCTACGAAGTAGTGGCGAACAATAAAATCGTCATGACGAAGGCGGCAGTCGAGAAATTCCAGGAGGTTTACGCATAATGTTTGCCGAAGACATCATTTTACAGCCCGTTTTAACGGAAAAGGGCTACGACGGAATCGCGTCCAAGAGATACACGTTCATCGTGAAGAAGGACGCCAACAAAACGGAAATCAAAGCGGCGGTCGAGAAGCTGTTCGGCGTCAAGGTCGCAGGCGTAAACACTCTTACCTGCAAGGGTAAGCTCAAGAGAATGGGCAGAAACGAGGGCTACACGCCCGACCGCAAGAAGGCGATTGTCACTCTGAAAGAGGACAGCAAGCCCATCGAATTCTTCGAGTCGTTGTCGTAATCAGAGGAGGCAGAAAACATGGCAGTCAAAACATATAAACCGACTTCTTCCGGCCGTCGTTTCGTGACGGTATCGTCCTATGACGAGCTGACGGGAGACAAACCCGAAAAATCGTTGCTGCACGACCAGCGCCATTCGGGCGGCCGCAACAATCAGGGCAAAATCACCTGCCGCCACATCGGCGGCGGCAACCGCACGAAATACCGCATCATCGACTTCAAGAGAGCGAAAGACGGTATTCCCGCGACGGTCAAGAGTATTCAGTATGACCCGAACAGGAGCGCGAACATCGCACTTCTCGTATATGCGGACGGCGTTAAGACGTATATTCTGGCTCCCCTCGGCCTGAGCGTGGGCGATAAGGTCATGAGCGGGCCCAATGCGGACATCAAGGTGGGCAATGCGCTTCCCCTCGAAAACATTCCCGTAGGTACCATGGTGCACAACATCGAGCTGACCCCCGGCAAGGGCGGACAGATTGCGAGAAGTGCGGGGATTTCCGCGCAGATCATGGCTGCGGAGGGCAAGTATGCCACGCTGAGAATGCCCAGCGGCGAAATGAGACTCGTTCTCCTCCGCTGCCGCGCGACGATCGGACAGGTCGGCAACGTGGATCACGAAATCGTTTCCCTCGGCAAGGCGGGTAAAGCGAGATACCTCGGTCAGAGACCTGAGGTCAGAGGTTCGGTCATGAACCCCGTAGATCACCCTCACGGCGGCGGTGAAGGCAAGTCGCCCGTAGGTCATGCGGGACCGGAAACGCCTTGGGGCAAGCCCGCTCTCGGCTATAAGACGAGAAAGAAGAAGAATGCAACGAATAAGTTCATTCTCAAGAGAATCAACTAATCGGAGGAATAAACAATGTCAAGAAGCGTAAAGAAAGGACCTTATGTCGAAGCCAAGCTCTTGAACAAAATTCAGGCGATGAACGCCGCGAACGAGAAGAAGGTCATCAAGACCTGGTCGAGAGCATCAACAATATTCCCCGATATGGTCGGTCATACCATCGCGGTGTATGACGGACGCAAGCACGTGCCCGTATATATTACCGAAGACATGATCGGCTGCAAGCTCGGCGAGTTTGCGCCTACGCGGACGTTCCACGGCCATGCCGCAAAGACGACCCAGCCCGGTAAATAAGGAGACGAGAAAAAATGGCAACGAACATGAATAAAAAGACGAAAAGGGTGGAGGAAAACAGAGAAAAACGCCCTTATGCAGTCGCTAAATATGTCAGAGTTTCCCCTTACAAGGTAAGAACGGTTCTTGCCCTGATCCGCGGGAAGAGTTATCAGGAAGCAAAGGCGATCCTCGATTACAGCACGAACGGAAGCGCTTTGGCCGTGAAGAAAGTGCTGATGAGCGCGGCGGCGAACGCGGAACACAACAAGGGTATGGACAGAGCCGACCTCGTAGTTGCGGAGTGCTTTGCGGACGGCGGACAGATGCTGAAAAGAATGCAGCCGGTATCCAAGGGCCGCGGCCACGCGATTTTGAAGAGAACGAGCCATATCACCGTCATTCTGGACGTGAAGAAGTTGGAAGGAGAATTATAATGGGACAGAAAGTTAATCCTCATGGTTTGAGAGTCGGAATCATCAACGGTTGGAGTACGCAGTGGTACGCCGATAAGAAGGAATTCTCCAAATATCTCAAAGAAGACAACGTAATCCGCACCTTCATCAAGAAGAAGTACTATGCGGCGGCGATCAGCAAAATTCTCATCGAGAGAGCCGCTTCGAGAATCGTGGTCACGATCTTCACGGCACGCCCCGGCGTCATCATCGGAAAAGCGGGCGCGGAAGTGGAGAACATCAAGAAGGACCTTGCGAAGCTCACGGGCGGAAAGGCGATCAGCATCAACATCACGGAAGTGAGAAAGCCCGACTGCGACGCGCAGCTCGTGGCAGAGGGCGTTGCGGCGCAGCTCGAAAAGCGTATGTCTTTCAGACGTTCCATGAAACAGGCGATCGGCCGTTCCATGCGCGCGGGAGTAAAGGGTATCAAAATGATGGTCAGCGGCCGTCTGGACGGAGCGGAAATCGCAAGATGCGAGCAGTATCACGAGGGCTCCATTCCCCTGCAAACGCTCCGCGCGGATATCGATTACGGTTTTGCGGAAGCGCACACCACGTTCGGCATGATCGGCGTCAAGTGCTGGATCTATAAGGGCGAGGTCTTGAAGAGCGTCAAGAAGCCCGCCATCGCGGAAGGAGGCGAACAGTAATGTTAATTCCCAAGAGAGTCAAGAGAAGAAAGCAGCACAAGGGCAGAATGACCGGTGCGGCTCATAAAGGAAACACCGTCGCATACGGCGAATACGGTCTTGTGGCGGAAGAGTGCGGCTGGATCAAATCTAACCAAATCGAAGCTGCCCGTATCGCGATGACGAGATTTATCAAGCGCGGCGGACAGGTATGGATCGACATCTTCCCTCATAAGCCCATCACGAAACACCCCGCGGAAGCCCGTATGGGTTCCGGTAAAGGTAACGTGGAATATTGGGTGGCCGTAGTGAAGCCGGGTAGAGTGATGTTTGAAATGGCCGGCGTCAGCGAGGCGGACGCGAGAGAAGCTATGAGACTTGCGGGACATAAGCTGCCCGTGAAGTGTAAATTTGTCAAGAAAGAAGCCGCTCCCGTTCAGGCCGAGCCGGCTGAAGGCGGTGAACAGTAATGAAAGCTAAAGAAGTAAAAGAAATGACGAGCGCCGAGCTTACCGCGAAACTCGCGGAGCTTAAAAGCGAACTTTTCAACCTTCGTTTCCGTCTGGCTTCGGGACAGCTGGAAAATCCCGTTTCCATCAGGACCTGCAAGAGAGACATTGCGCGCGTGAATACGGAAATTCGCGCGAGAGAGCTGAAAGCGTAAAGCGGAGGACAAGGAATCATGGAAAGAAATTTGAGAAAAGAGAGAATCGGGCTTGTGGTATCCGACAAAATGGATAAGACGGTAGTCGTGGAGATTTCCGACAGAAGCAAGCACCCCATCTATAAAAAGACCGTTACCCAAACGAGACGCTTCAAGGCTCATGACGAGGAGAATGCGTGCGGCGTGGGCGACAAGGTGAGAATCGTCGAGACGAGAAAGCTCAGCAAGGACAAGAATTGGAGAGTTGCGGAAATCGTCGAGAAGGCGAAGTAATTTTCAAGGAGAGTAATAAGTTATGATACAACCTCAGACAAGGCTTAAAGCGGCCGATAATTCCGGCGCGAAAGAGCTTATGTGCATCAGAGTATTGGGCGGCTCCTTCCGTAAAACGGGCAACATCGGCGACGTGATCGTAGCGTCTGTAAAATCGGCGGCTCCGGGCGGCGCGGTAAAGAAAGGCGACGTCGTCAAGGCGGTCATCGTGAGAAGCTCCAAGGGCATCAGAAGAGCGGACGGAACGTTCGTGAAGTTCGACGACAATGCGGCCGTCATCATCGACAATCAGAAGCAGCCCAAGGGAACCCGTATCTTTGGGCCGATCGCGAGAGAATTGAGAGATAAAGATTACATGAAGATCATCTCTCTTGCACCCGAAGTGCTGTAATCGCAAGGAGGAAGAAACAATGAACGTAAAAATCAATGATAACGTACTTGTTATAGCCGGTAAAGATAAAGGCAAACAGGGAAAAGTCCTTGCCACATCCCCCAAAGCGAATACGGTAGTCGTGGAAGGCGTGCGGATTCAGAAAAAGCACGAAAAGGCGAGAAAGGCGAACGAAACGAGCAAAATCGTGGAAACGCCCGGCCCCGTGGACGCGTCGAACGTGGCGGTCGTCTGCGGCGCATGCGGCAAAGCGACGAAAGTGAAGCACAGTGTCGTGGACGGCAAGAAAGTGCGCGTCTGCGCGAAGTGCGGCGCGGTGCTCGACAAGGCGTACTCCAAGAAGGCGGCGAAGGCTGCCGCTGCGGCGGAGAGCGAGGCTCCCAAGAAGCGCACGAGAAAGCGCGCGCAGAAAGCTGCCGAAGCTCCCGAGACGACGGAAAACAAGTGACGAGGTAGAAAGACATGGCAGAGAAAGTATATAAAAACAGAGTGAAAGAAAAGTACGAAAAAGAAGTAGTACCTTTTCTCATGAAGAAATTCGGCTACACTTCCGTTATGCAATGCCCCAAGCTCGTCAAGATCGTCATCAATACGGGCCTCGGAGACATCAAGGACAACGCGAAGTCCATTCAGACGACCGAGAACGAAATCAAACTCATTTCGGGTCAGCAGCCCGTTTTGACGAAGGCAAAGAAATCCGTCGCAAACTTCAAGGTGAGGGAGGGCCAAACCATCGGCATCAAAGTCACTTTGAGAGGCGAGAGAATGTATAACTTCTACGACAAGTTCATCTCCATCGCGCTTCCCCGCATGAGAGACTTCAAAGGGGTGTCCGACAAGGCGTTCGACGGCCGCGGCAACTATTCCGTCGGTCTCAAAGAACAGCTCATCTTCCCCGAAATCACCTACGATCAGG
Organism: uncultured bacterium; assembly: GCA_934871445.1. Lineage (GTDB taxonomy): Bacteria > Bacillota > Clostridia > Christensenellales > Borkfalkiaceae > Scatosoma. The sequence continues at coordinate 15,658 of CAKXBD010000018.1, forward strand.
TGGAGAAAATCAGGGGTATGGACGTATGCATCGTGACAACCGCGAACACGGACGAAGAGGCAAGGGAGCTGCTCCGCGCGCTCGGCATGCCTTTCAAGAAGTAAGGAGAAACGAACATGGCAAAGAAGTCAATGATCAATAAACAGCAGAAGACGCCCAAGTATTCCACGAGAGCTTATACGAGATGCTCGATTTGCGGAAGACCTCACGCGGTTTTGAGAAAGTACGGCGTGTGCCGTATCTGTTTCAGAAACCTCGCGTACAAGGGAGAGATTCCCGGCGTTAAGAAGTCGAGCTGGTAATAGGAGGAAACGAACATGACAGATCCTATCGCAGATATGCTTACAAGAATCAGAAACGCGATTACCGCGAAGAAGGAGACGGTGGAAATCCCCGCTTCCAATATGAAGAAGGCAATCGCCGATATCCTCCTGTCCGAGGGCTACGTCAAGGACGTGAAGCTCGTCGAGGACGGCTATAACGGCAAAATCGCCGTGACTTTGAAATACAGCGACAAAAAGTCGGTCATCAACGGCTTGCAGAGAGTGTCGAAACCCGGCCTCCGCAGCTATTCCGGCGTAGAAGACATGCCGAAGGTTCTCGGCGGACTGGGCACGGTAATCCTGTCCACCAATAAGGGAATACTCACCGGCAAGCAGGCAAAGGCGCAGGGCGTAGGCGGCGAAGTCCTTTGCTATGTCTGGTAATCGGGAGGGAGCAATACTATGTCAAGAATCGGTAAAATGCCCATCGCGGTACCCGCAGGCGTAACAATGGAATATAAGGACAAAGTCGTGACGGTAAAGGGCCCCAAGGGCACCTTGACGCGCGAAGTGGTCGGAAACTTAGACATCGCGACGGAGAACGGACACATCGTCTTAAAGCCGCTCGACGAAAATCCGGATACGAACGCGAAACACGGCCTTTACAGGGCGCTCATCGCCGCTATGGTGAAGGGAGTCACGGAAGGCTTCACGAAAGGACTGGAAGTCAAGGGCGTAGGTTGGAAGGCGCAGGTTCAGGGCAATAAGCTCGTTTTGAACGTCGGTTTCTCCCACCCGGTGGAATTCCTTGCCCCGGAAGGCATCAAATTCGAGTGCCCTTCCCTTACCGAAATTTCCGTCTCCGGCATCAGCAAAGAGCTGGTCGGGCAGACGGCGGCGAACATCAGGAAGGTCAGAGAGCCGGAACCTTATCACGGCTACGGAATCCGCTATAAGGGCGAGCACGTAGAGCATAAGGAAGGCAAGACCTCCGGTAAGAGCAAGAAATAAGGAGCGTTAAAGTATGATTTCCAAAATTGATAAAAACACAGTCAGACAAAAACGTCACGCGCGTGTGAGAAAGACGATTACGGGAACGGCGGAAACGCCCCGGATGAACGTATACAGAAGTCTCAATCATATCTACGTACAGGTGATTGACGACAGAGCGGGCGATGCGAAAGGCGGCGTGACCTTGGCGGCTGCTTCCACGATGGAAAAAGCGGTGAAAGAGAAGGTCGCGGGCCTGAGCAAGACGGACGCTGCCAAAGTTGTCGGCGGAGTCGCTGCGGAAAGAGCGATGGCGAAAGGCATCGAATCGGTAGTATTCGACAGAGGCGGGTATCTTTACACGGGACGCGTAAAGGCAGTCGCAGACGGCGCAAGAGAAGCCGGACTTAAATTCTGAGAGGAGAAACGACAATGGCAGACGAAAAAAGAGAAAACAGAAGACCTCAGAGAAGACAGGCGGAGGACGACGGCCTGATTAAAAAGCTCATCGAGGTAAACCGCGTATCCAAGACGGTCAAGGGCGGCAAGAACATGCGTTTTGCGGCGCTGGTCATCGTCGGAGACGGCGCGGGCAAAATCGGCGTGGGCACGGGAAAGGCGAAAGAAGTTCCCGAGGCAATCGAGAAAGCTACTCTGCGGGCGAAAAAGAATATGATTTCCGTCGCGGTGGTGGATTCCACCATTCCTCATCAGGTAATCGGCAAATTCGGCCGCGGGGCGGTGCTCATGATGCCCGCTGCGGAAGGTACCGGCGTTATCGCGGGCGGTCCCGTGCGTGCGGTCATGGAAGCGGTCGGAATCAAGAATATCAGAACGAAATCCCACGGCACTCAGAACCCCGGCAACTGCGTAAAGGCAGCGGTCGCGGGACTTGCCGAGCTGAAAACGGCGGAGCAGGTAGCTGCGCTGCGCGGCAAGAGCGTGGAAGAAATTCTGGGTTAAGGAACGGAGGACAGAGAAAATGGCAAAAATCAAAGTGACGCTCGTTAAGAGCACGATTGGCGAAGTAGCTGCCGTAAAGGGCACGGTCGCGGCGCTGGGCCTGAAAAAAATCCGTTCTTGCAGAGAACTCGAAGATACGCCCGCAATCCGCGGAATGCTCACGAAGGTGAAGCATCTCGTCAAAGTAGAAAACATCTAAGGAGCTTTATCATGAGAATAGATACTCTTTCTCCCGCAGAGGGAGCAACAAGGCCCGCAAAGAGACTCGGCCGCGGTATCGGTTCGGGGCTGGGCAAGACCTCCGGTAAAGGCCATAAAGGACAGTGGGCGCGTTCGGGCGGCGGCGTAAGGCCGGGCTTCGAAGGCGGTCAGATGCCGATTGCGCGCCGCGTACCCAAGAGAGGGTTTAACCATAACGGCAAAAAGGAATACGTCATCGTCAACCTTTCCACGCTTTCGGAGCTTCCCGAAGGAACGGTGGTCGATTACGGATTCGTCATGGAAAACGGACTTGCGAAAGAAGTCAAGAATAATTGCGGACTCAAAGTTCTCGGAAACGGGGAACTGAAAGTCGCGCTCACCGTAAAGGCGGCGAAATTCTCCGCTTCCGCCAAAGAAGCAATCGAGGCGGCGAAGGGAACTGCGGAGACCCTTTAATAAACAGGAGACGCGGAAGATTGCCTTTTCGGCGATTTTCCGTGGTTCGCGTTTATTTCTCCTAAACCGCGTATGGCATACGCGGACGCTGTCGGGCGGATTTCCGTCCGTAAAAACCCAATATCGGAGAAAAAAATGTTACAGACACTTATCAATGCTTTCAAGGTCAAGGATATCCGGCGAAAAGTATGGATGATGTTACTCCTGCTGCTGGTATTCCGCATTGGCTGTTATATTCCGGTTCCCGGACTGGACAGAGACTTGTTTCAATCGAATTTCGGCGACGGGGGGAACGATTTCCTTACGCTGATGAGCAGTATCACGGGCGGCGCGCTCGCAAACGGTACGCTGTTCGCGCTGGGTATCGGGCCTTACATCAACGCATCCATTATCATGCAGCTGTTATGCGTGGGGATTCCCCCGCTCGAACGGCTTTCAAAGCAGGGGGAAGAGGGACAGAAAAAGATTTCTCAGTATACGAGATACCTCACCATTCTCCTCGCGGTGATTCAGTCTATCGGTATCATCGTCAACTTTGCCGGCGACAGCGGTTCCATTAAGACGCAGCTCTTTTTCGATCAGACTTGGCTGGCAGGTTTATTCCTGACGGTCGTTTATACCGGCGGCGCGGTGCTCGTCATGTGGCTGGGCGAACGGATTACCGACTACGGCGTAGGCAACGGTCAGTCCATGATCATTTTCGTGGGTATCATCGCGACGGCAGGACAGGCGATTGTCAATAAGTTTGCGGAGATCCCCTCTAACCTCGATGCGATTTGGGAACTCGTGGCTTTCGTGCTCGTGTGTGTGGTCATCTTCTTCGCAATCGTGTACGTGGATTTGTCCGAAAGAAAAGTTCCCGTACAGTATGCCAAGCAGATTAAGGGCAGAAAAATGTACGGCGGTCAGTCGTCGGTCATTCCCATCAGAATCGCAGGCAGCGGCGTCATGCCCCTCATCTTCGCGTTTTCCATCATCAGCTTCCCGCAGATGCTTGCCAGTTTGTTCTGGCCGGGCTCCGGATTTGAGACTTGGTGGACGAGGTGGATGTCCGGTTCCTCGGATATTGCGGGCGGCCGTATCATCTATTCGGTGGTTCTCTGCATTTTGATTTTCGCATTCTCGTTCTTCTATGCGCAGATGCAGTTCAACCCCGAAGACGTATCCAAGAGTATTCAGCAGAACGGCGGCTTTATTCAGGGGATTCGCCCCGGTAAAGCGACGGAGGCATATCTCAAAAAGATTTCTAACCGCATCACGCTGTTCGGTGCCATCTATCTCTCGCTGGTCGCGTTCATTCCCTCTTTGGCATTTGCTTGGGCGTCCATGGACCTCGTCAACGTGTTCTCCACGACGGGTATCCTGATTGTCGTCTCGGTGGCCATGGAGTTTGAAAAACAGCTTCAAGCGCAGATGATGATGAAGAATTATAAAGGCTTCTTAAAGTAATTTCTGCCTTGCGTTTTCCGTCCTTTATGGACGTGAAAACGCGACGTTGGCGGAAAAGAAGGGAGAATTTCAGCATGAATATCATTTTACTCGGCGCCCCGGGCGCGGGTAAGGGCACGCAGGCGACGAAAATTTCCGACCGCTACGGCATGCCCCATATTTCCACGGGAGACATTTTCAGAGAGAACATCAAGAACGAAACGCCTATCGGTCTTTTGGCGAAGTCCTATACCGATAAAGGTCAGTTGGTTCCCGACGAAGTCACCTGCAAAATCGTGGAGGAGCGGCTCGGCCGCGAGGACTGCAAAAACGGCTATCTTTTGGACGGATTTCCCCGCACCATCGCGCAGGCGGAAGAACTCGACAAGTTCGCAAAAATCGACGCGGTCGTGAATATCAATATCGACTTTTCCCTTTTGATGGATCGGCTTTGCGGCCGCCGTGTCTGCAAGGAGTGCGGCGAAAGCTATCACGTATCCACGCTTGACGGCGAGACGAAATGCGCTCGTTGCGGCGGAGAGCTGTACCAACGGAAAGACGACAATCCCGAAACGGTGCAGAAGCGTCTGGACGTCTATAAGGCGCAGACGGCGCCCCTCATCGAATACTATACGCAGAAGGGCCTCATTCTCAATTTCACGGGCAGCGAAGCGCCCGCGGAAGTTCTGTTCGCGGAGGTCGCCGCGAAGCTCGACGAACTCAAATAATTATGATTCACGTAAAGAGCGAAAGCGAAATCAATCTGATGCGAGAGCCCTGTAAAATCGTCCATGACACGCTGGAATTTGTCGGCTCGAAAATCAAGGCCGGCATGAGCACCAAGGAGGTGGACGAACTCGTAGAACGGTATATCCGTTCGGCGGGGGCATATCCTTCCTGTCTCGGTTACGGCGGATTTCCCGCTTCGGCGTGCGTCTCGGTGAACGACATGGTCGTGCACGGGATTCCCGACGACGAGACGATTTTGAGAGACGGAGATATCGTTTCGGTAGATCTTTGCGCCTACAAAAACGGTTTTCACGGCGACGCGGCGCGGACGTTTTGCATCGGCGAAGTCGCACCGGAGGTAAAAAAGCTCGTCAAGGTCACGGAGGAATGTTTCTTCAAGGGCATCGAGGGGCTGAGAGCGGGAACGCCGCTCTACGATATCGGATACAGGGTGCAAAGATATGCGGAGTCTTTCGGTTACGGCGTCATACGTTCGTATACGGGGCACGGTATCGGCAGGGAGATGCACGAGGACCCGTCCGTTCCCAATTTCGGGAAACAGGGCACGGGGGTGCGGCTCAAAGCCGGCACGGTCATCTGTATCGAGCCGATGATAGCGATGGGAAGCTATCGCACGCGGCTTTTAGACGACGATTGGGGCGCGGTGACAGAGGACGGAAAGCCCGCTGCGCACTACGAAAACACGTTGGTAATCCGCGAAGACGGAGTGGAAATCCTGACCCTTTGACGGGTAGCGTAGAACATAATAAAAAAATTCGGAGGGAGTTTTTGTGTCCAAAGACGACGTAATCGAAGCGGAGGGCAAAGTAATCGAAGCGCTGCCTAACGCGACATTTAAGGTGCAGCTTTCTAACGGCCATACGATCACGGCGTATATTTCCGGCAAGCTGAGAATGAACTATATCAGAATCATCGAAGGCGACAACGTAAAGCTGGAAATGAGTCCGTACGATTTGACGAAAGGAAGAATCACCTGGCGCAGCAAGTCCTGAGAGGGCGCCTGCGCATAAACGCAAAAAGCATTATAAAACAAGGAGAAAAACAATGAAAGTCAGACCTTCTGTAAAACCTATGTGCGACAAGTGCAAAGTAATCAAAAGAAACGGCAGAGTCATGGTAATTTGTTCCAAAAACAAGAGCCATAAACAGAGACAAGGCTGATAAAAACGCTTGACAATCGGGCGTTTTTTGTGGTATAATTTTTTTATGCGACTGAAAAACGGGACGAGCACCCGTCACGGCCGCCGATACGGGTAAAAATATCGTAAATGGAACTGAATTTCCGTAAAAAATTACGGAAACTCAGTTTTGTTGCGTCTCAAAAAACAGGGCGGCGAAACGCATTGAAAACAATACAATGGCGCCGCGGGGCATTTTCCACTGCCCGTCGCGGGACATTCGTTCAAGATAGATTAAAATAAAACACACCCAATTACATTAACGGAGGTTATAAATCAAATGGCACGTATTGCCGGTGTAGATTTACCCAGAGAAAAGAGAGTAGAAATCGGTCTCACCTATATTTACGGCATCGGTCTGACGACGTCGAAGAAGATCCTCGCCGCGACGGGTATCAATCCCGATACGAGAGTGAAGGACCTCGACGAAAACGACGTATCCAAACTCAGAGAATATATCGACCATAATGTCCGCGTGGAGGGCGAACTTCGCAGTGAAGTGTCGCTCAATATCAAGCGCCTGATGGAAATCGGCTGCTATCGCGGAATCCGCCACAGAAAGGGCCTGCCCGTCCGCGGACAGAGCACGAAGAGAAACGCCCGCACCCGCAAGGGGCCCGCGCGCGCGATCGCCGGAAAGAAGAAGTAATCCAAGGAGGAGATAGAGCATTATGGCAGACAATAAAAACGCAAAAAAGACGTCGGCTCCTCGCAAGCGCAAGGAACTGAAAAAAGTCGATAAAGGACAGGTACACATTCAGTCCACTTTCAACAATACATTGGTGACGATCACGGACATGAACGGCAACGCGGTATCGTGGTCGAGCGCGGGCTCTTTGGGCTATAAGGGCAGCCGTAAGGGTACTCCGTTCGCGGCGCAGATGGCTACGGAGACGGCGGCAAAGGCTGCGAAGGAGCACGGACTCAGAAGTGTAGAAGTATACGTCAAGGGGCCCGGTGCGGGCAGAGAATCCGCGATTCGCGCGCTCGCCGCATGCGATCTGGAAATCACTTTGATTTCGGACGTTTCCCCCATTCCTCACAACGGTTGCAGACCGCCTAAGCGTCGTAGAGTTTAATAGGAGGCTAAAAGAGTATTATGGCAGTATACAGAGAAGCAAAATGCAAACTTTGCAGAAGAGAAGGCGCGAAGCTTTTTCTGAAAGGCGATAAATGCTATATGGAGAAATGCCCCTTCAATAAGCGTCCGGTTGCTCCCGGTCAGCACGGCGCGGACAGAAAGAAGGTTTCCGAATACGGATTGCAGCTCCGCGAAAAACAGAAGACAAAGAGAATCTACGGCGTTCAGGAAGGACAGTTCAGAAAGTATTACGAGATGGCGGACCGCATGAAGGGCGTCACCGGCGAAAACATGCTTTCGCTGCTGGAAAGAAGACTGGACAATGTCGTGTTCAGAATGGGCATCGCTCCTTCGAGGACGCTGGCTCGCCAGATCGTCAATCACGCGCATCTTTCCGTCAACGGAAAGACCGTCACCATTCCTTCCTACATCGTGAAGGCCGGCGACGTGGTCGCGATAAAGGAAAACAGAAAGGGCAATAAATATTTTACGGCGCTCAAAGAAACGAAGGCAGGCTCCAATATGCCCAAGTGGGTTGAGTTCGACAGAGAAAAACTTGAAGGAAAGGTATTAGCGCTCCCGACGAGAGAAGATATCGACAGCCAGATTGCGGAGCATATGAT